>NZ_KV791345.1:0-10714 GCF_001807895.1 Stenotrophomonas sp. HMSC10F07 | reverse complement strand
AGCTTACATGGACGTACTTGCAGCGTCCCCCGCAGCCGGGCCCACCCCGCCATCCCACGGATACCTCGCTTTTGACGTTGCCTCTGCAGATGCAGGGCGCAGCCCTGCCGCACTCCCCTCTTCCAAAATGTGAAGGCCGCGCGGTGACGAGCACACCGCCCCTTCGGCTAACATTCGTCCATGCCGCATACCACCACGACTCCGCCCGCATTGCAGGATGGCGACCTGCTGGCCGCCATCGACCTTGGCTCCAACAGTTTCCACATGGTCATCGCGCGCTATACGCTCGGCCAGCTGCGGGTGATCGACCGCCTGCGCGAGACGGTGCGCATGGCCGATGGCCTGGATGGCAAGGGTGGTCTCTCTTCCGCTGCACGCCAACGTGCACTGGAATGCCTGGCCCGCTTCGGCCAGCGCATCCGCAATGTGCCGCCGCACCGGGTGCGCGCGCTGGCCACCAACACCGTGCGCCAGCTGCGCTCGCCGCAGTCGTTCCTGGTACCGGCCGAGACCGCACTGGGGCATGCCATCGAAGTGGTCAGCGGGCGCGAAGAAGCGCGCCTGATCTACCTGGGCGTGGCCCACGCGCAACCGCCCAAGCCCGGGCAGCGCCGGCTGGTGATCGACATCGGCGGTGGCTCCACCGAGTTCATCATCGGCATGGGCATGCAGACCCTGGAGCGCGAAAGCCTGCAGGCCGGCTGCATCGCCAGCACCCGGCGCTTTTTCCCCGGCGGCAAGCTGAGCAAGAAGCGCTGGAAGGACGCGCTGGCCGAGATTGGCCGCGAGTTCCAGCCTTTCGCCAGCAAGTACCGCGCGCTGGGCTGGCAGGAAGCGTTGGGCTCTTCCGGCACGCACAAGGCGATCAGCGAGATCTGCGCGACGATGAAGCTGAGCAAGGGCGCCATCACCGCCGAGGCCCTGCCGCAGCTGCGCGATGAACTGCTGAAGGCCAAGAAGATCGACGACATCCAGCTGCCGGGGCTGTCCAGCGACCGCCGCCCGATCATCGCCGGCGGCATCCTGGTGCTGGAAGCGGCCTTCCAGGCGCTGGGCCTGCAGAAGCTGCTGGTCAGCAAGGCGGCGATGCGCGAAGGCATCCTGTATGACATCGTCGGCCGCGCCGGCGAGAACGACCTGCGTGACGAATCGGTGGCTGCTCTCAGCCAGCGCTACGGTATCGATACCGTCCAGGCCGAGCGCGTGCAGGACACCGCGCTGTCCCTGCTGGAACAGGTGCAGGAGCGCTGGAGGCTCGATGCCGACGATGCGCGCATGCTCGGCTGGGCCGCGCGCCTGCACGAGCTGGGCCTGATGATCGCGCACAGCGGCTACCACGTGCATGGCAGCTATGTGCTGGAACACTCGGATATCGCCGGCTTCTCGCGCCAGGAGCAGCAGATGCTGGCGGCCCTGGTGCGTAGCCACCGCCGCAGCGTGGCCAAGACCGCCTTCGACGCCCTGCCCGAGCGACTGCTGCTGACCGCACGCCGGCTGGCGGCCCTGCTGCGGCTGGCGGTGCTGCTCAATCGCGCCCACGAAGACGATCCGCTGCCGGCACTGGAACTGACCGCCGACGACAACCGGCTGTCGCTGATCGTGCCGCAGGCCTTCATCGATGCCCGCCCGCTGCTGCGCGCGGACCTGATCGGCGAGACCGATGGCATCGCCGGGCTGGGCATCCAGTTCCGTCCGTTCGTGGCCTGAATACGCTGTCCGCTGTTGTCCACAGGACAACCGGGGTGACGCATTTCCCACTCCCACTTTGCGCAGTCTGGCGGTTTTTTGTGCTGCTCCGCACCACAAACGGCCCGCTGTGGGCAATCGCTGCCATCACGTAAGCGCCTGCTTTTGTTCACGTTTTGTGAAGAATGGCGCGGCCGCGTGACATAAATGGATACGAACCCTTTACAGAGCATTAACTAACGAGACTACTATCGGGTCACCGGCTCGGTCATCGACCCTGCTGGCTCCTTCGACGCCCACTTTGGCGTCCTGTGCACGACCTGAGAGAGAGAGCTCGCCATGACTTCACGCACCACCGCACTGGGGCAGGCCATCCGCTACGCCCTGGCTACCACTGCAGCGCTGGCAGCGCTGCCCGCGTTTGCCCAGGAAGGCAGCAACGCCAACCCGACCAACCTCGACCGCATCGAGATCACCGGCTCGCGCATCCGCCAGGTGGACGTGGAGACCGCCCAGCCGGTGTTCGCGATCAGCCGCAACGACATCGAAAAGCAGGGGTTCAGCTCAGTTGCCGACATTCTGCAGAACGTCACCGCCATGGGCAGCCCGACCATCAGCCGCGCCAATGCGCTGACCGCAGGCGAAAACGCGGGCGGCACCTACATCGACATGCGCAACCTGGGCACCCAGCGCACCCTGGTGCTGGTCAACGGCAAGCGCCTGGGCATCAGCACGTCCGGCTACCAGGACATCTCCACGCTGCCGGTGTCCGCCGTGGAACGCATCGAGGTGCTGAAGGACGGCGCCTCTGCGATCTATGGCTCCGACGCCATGGCCGGTGTGGTGAACATCATCACCCGTTCCAATGTCACCGGTGTGACTGCCAACGTCTACCACGGCCAGTACAGCCAGGGCGACGGTGCACGTGACCGCTTCGACGTTGTCGCCGGCTGGAGCAATGAGCGCGTGTCGTTGACCCTGTCGGCCGAGCATGCCGAAGAGAAGGGCGTGTGGGCGCGCGATCGCGGCTTCAGCAAGTACGGCATGACCGATCGCCATCCGTACGACAGCAGCAACTGGACCACCATCAGCCAGTACGGCCAGTTCACGGGTCTGCGCGGCCCGGGCTGTACCGCCACTGCGGGCTGCGGCTATTCCCTCAACCGCGGCGCGGACCCCACCAACCCGGCCAATTACCACCTCACCGATAGCACGCCTTTCACCGGTGACGTGAGCAACGCCAACGACCAGATGCATGTGATGTATCCGGTCAAGCGCGACTCGGTCTATTTCGACGGCCGGTTCAAGATCACCGACAACGTCAACTTCCGTACCGAGCTGGGCTACAACCAGCGTGAGTCCACCCGCCAGATCGCGGGCTATCCGCTGCAGTCGAGCACCGCTGGTGTCGGCTCGATGTCGATCAACAGCTACTTCAACCCGTTCGGCCGCCAGCACGGTTACGCCAACCCGACCGCCGTGGCCTGGAACCGCCGTACCTGGGAAGTGCCGCGCGTGACCACCAGCGAGCTGAAGACCTACCGCGCGGTGGCGTCGTTCGACGGTTCGTTCGAGATCGGCAGCCGCTACTTCGACTGGGAAGTGGGCTACCAGTACAACCGCAATGAACTGGAATCGGTGGCCACCGGCAACCTGCACAAGGGTCGCGTCGCCGGCGGCGTCGGCCCGTCGTTCTACAACGCCGCCACTGGCAAGGTGCAGTGCGGTACCGCAGCTGCACCGATCTCCTACGACGTGTGCAAGCCGTGGAACCCGTTGGTTCCGTACGGCACGACGGCTGCCGATGGCCTGTACGGCAACGAAGAACTGCAGGCGTGGCTGTTCCCGGAAGAGATCACCAAGGGCCGCACCACCTCCAAGAACTTCTTTGCCAACATCGCTGGCAGCATCGTCACCCTGCCGGCTGGCGATCTCGGCTTCGCCTTCGGCGTGGAAAGCCGCAAGGAAGAAGGCAAGTACACCCCGGATGCCCTGGCCCAGACCGGCGCTACCACCAACCTGGCCGCAGGCCCGACCGGCGGTGACTACACCGTCAACGAGGCCTACCTGGAAGTGAACGTTCCGGTGCTGGCCGACCTGCCGGGCGCGAAGGAACTGACCTTCAATGGCGCAACCCGCTTCTCGGACTACAACACCTTCGGCAACACGCTCAACAGCAAGTTCGGCTTCAAGTGGAAGCCGATCGACTCGCTGATGGTGCGTGGCACCTGGGCCGAAGGCTTCCGCGCACCGACCATCAGCGACCTGTTCGGTGGTGGTTCGGAGACCTTCGCGCAGTTCAGCGATCCGTGCGACACCCGTTTCGGTTCCTCGGCCTCCAGCGCCGAAGTCCGTGCACGTTGCGCACGCGACATCGCCAATGCGAATACCTTCCGCCAGCTCCGCCAGGGCGGCACCCCGGTGAACACGTCGACGGACGCGACGCCGGTGCCGTTCACCTCCGGGTCCAACCCGCTGCTGACGCCGGAAACCTCGACCAGCAAGACGCTGGGCCTGGTCTGGAGCCCGAGCTTCATCCAGGGCTTCAACGCCTCGCTGGACTGGTGGAAGATCCGCATCGACAACACCATCATCGCCGACACGCCGACCCAGATCCTGCAGGACTGCTATGAGTCGGGCATCGACGCGCGCTGCTCGCGCTTCCAGCGTGACCCGGTGACCGGCATCGTGACCAACCTGAAGTTCGGCAACCGCAACGCGGGCTTCATGGAAACCGAAGGCTACGACCTGGATGTGAGCTACCGTCTGGACACCCGGTTCGGCAAGTTCAACGTGAACTCGGCCACCACCTACGTATCCAGTGCAACCTACCGCACCTCCAACGACAACTCGATCGTCCCGATCGTCACCAACGGCATCGGCAGCGCCTTCCGCGTCCGTTCCAACCTGGTGCTGGGCTACGAGCGGGGCAACTTCGGCGCGAGCTGGACCGCGCGTTACTACTCGGGCGTGAAGGAAACCTGCTCGAACATCGCGCTGTACCCGGACGAATGCTCGGATCCGGGTGTGTATGCACCGTGGTACAAGGGCGCCCGCAACTACAACGAGCGTGGTGCTGTCACCTTCCACGACGTGCAGGTGCGCTACTCGCTGCCGTGGGATGCCACCGTGTCGGTCGGTGCCAACAACGTGTTCGAAAAGACCGGCCCGATCATGTACAGCAAGCCGAACTCGGCCTTCTCGTACTACGGCGGCTACGACATCGGCCGCTTCGTCTACATGAAGTACCAGCAGCGCTTCTGATCCATCGCGCTGTGACATGAAGCACCAGGACCACGGCCCTTCGGGGCCGTGGTTTTTTGTTGGCCGCAGCGCCCCTGCGGTGGCCGGCGCCCCCGTCATCTGACGGTCGCAAAGTGGTCATGTCGGCTACATCGCCAGGGCCGAGCATGCCGGAAACCGGGAGGCCCGCCATGCGCTATGCCATCGTCACCGAGACCTATCCGCCGGAAGTCAACGGCGTCGCCCTCACCGTACAGGGCCTGGAGCAGGGTCTGCGTGCAGCCGGACACGAGATCGACCTCGTCCGCCCCCGCCAGTCCACCGAAGCGCTGGATTCGGCACCCGGCACCTTGCTGGTTCCCGGCGCTGCCCTGCCCCGCTACCCCGGCCTGCGCTTCGGCCTGCCAGCCCCGATCCGGCTGGGCCGCCATTGGCAGAATCAGCGTCCGGATGCGGTCTACATCGCCACAGAAGGTCCACTCGGCTGGTCGGCACTGCGTACCGCACGTCGCCTCGGCATCCCGGTCGCCAGCGGCTTCCACACCCGCTTCGACGAGTACCTGCCCGACTATGGCGTGGCATGGCTGCAGGCCGCGGCCATGCGCTGGATGCGCCGCTTCCACAACCAGGCGGACGCTACCCTGGTGCCGACCCGCGAACTGCAGCAGTTCCTCGGCGAACAGGGCTTCGAACGCGTGCGCCTGCTGGCCCGTGCGGTGGACAGCCAGCAGTTCGATCCAGGCCGGCGCGATCCTGCACTGCGCGAGGAATGGGGCGTGGATGGCAACGGCCTGGTGGCGATCTATGTCGGCCGCATTGCTGCTGAAAAGAACCTCGGCCTGGCGGTGAAGGCATTCCGCCGCCTGCAGCAGATCCGGCCCAAGGCACGCTTTGTATGGGTGGGTGACGGCCCGGCCCGCGAGAAGCTGGCACATGAAAATCCCGATTTCATCTTCTGTGGCATCCAGCGCGGCGATGCGCTGGCCCGCCATTTCGCCAGCGGCGATCTGTTCCTGTTCCCCAGCCGCAGCGAGACGTTCGGCAACGTGACTCTGGAAAGCATGGCCAGCGGCGTGGCCACCGTGGCCTTCGACTACGGCGCCGCGCGTGAGTACCTGCGCAACGGCGAGAACGGCGCAGCGGTGGACAGCGACGAGCAGTTCATCGAGGCCGCCGTGCAACTGGCCGCCGATGACGCGCAACGCCACGAACTGGGCGGCAATGCCGCGCGCGCGATGAAGCGATTGCATCCACAGCAGGTGGTGGCCGAGTTCGATGCGTTGCTGGCCGAGCTTGCGCAGTCGCGGAGGAGCGGCCATGCGCACCACGCCGCTTGAACTGCTGGCAGGGCGCGAGGCACGCTTGTGCCGGCGGGCGAACCACTACTGCCGGCGCCGCTGCGTGCGCCGCCTGTTCTCGGCCATCAGCCGTCTCGGCGATGGCGTGTTCTGGTATGTGCTGATGGCTGCGCTGGTGGTGCTGGATGGCTTCGATGGCCTGCGCGCCTCGGTGCACATGGCCGCCACCGGCCTGGCCGCATTGCTGCTGTACAAGGGCCTCAAGCGCTGGACGCGGCGCCCGCGGCCTTACGCGGCCGATCTTCGCATCCGCGCCTGGGTGGCACCGCTGGACGAATTCAGCTTCCCCTCCGGGCACACCCTGCACGCAGGGTCGTTCACCATCGTCGCACTGGCCTACTACCCCTGGCTGGCACCCTTGCTGGTGCCGTTCACCCTCGGCGTCGCACTGTCGCGGGTGGTGCTGGGCCTGCACTATCCTTCCGACGTGCTCGCCGCCACGGGCATCGCCGTCCTGCTGGCTTCGGCCAGCCTGACCTGGCTGCCGCTGCCGGTGTAGCCCAGGGGTCAGATCCTTTTCCTTCGGAAAAGAGATCTGACCCCCACAATACCGGCGGCGCTACCATCATCATTGATGGCCTAGAATGCAGGCATGACCACGTTGTTCATATCCGACCTGCACCTGGACCCCAGCCGTCCGGAGATCACCGACCTGTTCCTGCGCTTCCTGCGCGAGCAGGCGCCCGGCGCCGATGCGCTGTACATCCTCGGCGACCTGTTCGAGGCCTGGATCGGCGACGACACGCCCTCCCCGGCTGCCGATGCGGTGGCCGATGCGTTGAAGGTGCTGTCCGACAGCGGCGTGCCCGTGTACTTCATCCGCGGCAACCGCGATTTCCTGCTTGGCGAGGACTATGCGCGCCGTGCCGGCCTGCGCATCCTGCCCGACCCGTGCGTGATCGAGCTGTACGGCCGCCCGGTGCTGCTGCAGCATGGTGACCTGCTGTGCACCGATGACATCCCCTACCAGCAGTTCCGTGCGCAGACCCGCGACCCGGTGTTCCAGGCGCAGTTCCTGTCGCAGCCGCTGGCCGCACGCATCGCCTTCGCGCAGAAGGCGCGCGAGGCGAGCCAGGCCCGCCAGTCGGAAATGAAGCAGGGCGATCGCGCGCAGTTCGAGACCGTCACCGACGTGGCCCCGTCCGAAGTCGATGCTACCTTCGTACGCCACGGCGTGGACACCATGATCCACGGTCACACGCACCGTCCGGCCATCCACGCACTGCAGGCCGGTGGACGCGATTGCATCCGTATCGTGCTGGGTGACTGGTACGAACAGGGCTCGGTGCTGCGCGTGGATGCCAGCGGCTGGTCGCTGGATACGCTCGCCCGCGATTGATGGATTGCAGGATGCCAACCAGGGTTGGCATCTACCCGAGCCGGTGAACGCGCCCGGGTAGACGCCGACCTTGGCCGGCGCCTGGCCTCAGCGGAATGCCGCGATGGTGGCCTTGGTGTTGACCAGCACGCGCTGGTTGTCTGCGGTGCTGGCATTGCCCATCGGGATGCCGTTGTAGCTGATGTTCGGGTTGGACCAGTAGTTCAGGCGCGGGCAACTGCGGGTGCAGTTGTAGGCCATGATCGTGCGCCAGCCGGTGCCGCTGGACGGCTCATAGCGGTAGCCGTGGCCATAGGCGTAGGGCGATGTGCTCGGGTCGGTGGCGATGTCATGCCGCGCGCTCTGCAGGTGGCCGATCTCATGCGCGAACGAGTAGTAGCCGGTCGCGCAATCCCAGTACACCGCCGCGAACGCCGTCGACGCGGTCGAGCCGATGCCCGAGGCCAGGCCACAGTAGGCGGTGTTGTTGATCAGCAGCACGCCGACGTCGGCCGCCGTGTTGTTGCGGCTGGTGTGGATGCTGTCCATGTAGCCGTCACTGGTGCCACGGAAGCGTGCCAGGTCGGTGTCGAAGCTGCCCGACTCGGTGTAGCTGGTGGTCTCGTAACCGGCCAGCTGCATGGTGATGCCGACGTTGCTGTTGACGTAGCCCTGGTTGGATTCGGCCACCGCCAGCTGCACCAGCGACTGCATGTTGCCGCCATAGGCGGCGACGGCGGCATTGGTCGCCACCACCAGCACACGGATGGTCGCCGGCGTACCGGACGATGCCTGCGCGATGCCGATGCGATCGTTGTTGCCCATCGGGATCTTCGGCAGCTGGTTGTAGTCGGCCGGATGGTCGGCCGGCATCCGCGATTCATCCACTTCCACCAGCACGTGGCGGTTGCCCAACGGGCGCAGGCGATACAGCTTTCCATCCTTGCGGATCGAGCCGGTGACGGTGTCGCCCGAGCGCACCAGGATCAGCGAATTGCCGGGGTCGTCCTGGCCGTTGGAGGTGGCCGCGGTCAGTTTGTCCGAGGGCGAACGGAACTGGCCGTACCAGATGCTGCCGCCATCGGGCAGTGCTTCGACCTTGCTGCGCACCGCCTGCACCCGCCGGCCGAGCAGTTCGAATTCCAGCTGCGGTTGTGCAGTAGCTGCTGCATCGACACGCACTTCCTGTACCGTCGCCGTGGACGGGGTGGCCAGCAGCTTGCCCAGTGCGGGCTCGCTGTTTGCCGATGCGCGGCTGATGACCGTCACCGGCTCGAACAACGGTGCCGCATGCGCGGCCGCTGCCACCGACAAACCCAACACCAGGCCACCTGCCGCTTTGCCAATCGATCTGGACAACATTGCGTCGCTCCTTGAATGATGTGAACAGCGTTGATGCAGCACGACCCGGTGTGCCGGGTCTGACCATATGGCCTGCGCGGGGCGTGTGAATTCAATAGGCGAGAGAAGTGAAAATCAGGATTTGTGATCGACCGCATCTGGATTAAGTAAGGTCAAAAGCGTTGCTACACGTCGCGAATACGCCGCTTTCGCGCTACCGTGACGCAGCCACGACGGGGAATGCACATGGCACCATCGCAGGACACGGACGAAGATGTCGGCTTGCTGCGGATCGGGCTGTTCTTCGATGGCACCCGCAACAACGCACACAACCTGGCCCGTGGCAGGCCCCAGCTGCCGCAGCCGCGCCCGGCGCAGCTGCGTGCGGATGACGATTCGACCTACCAGAGCCGGTTGACCAGCAGCTACGACAATGGCCTGACCAACATCGCCCGCCTGCAGCAGCTGTACCCGGACAGCCGCAGCGGGACATCGGCGCCCCCGTCCCTGTCGATCTACGTGGAAGGTGTCGGTACCCGCGATGACGCCGACGACGACCTGATCGGACTGGCGTTCGGCATTGGCGCCAGCGGTGTGCGCGCCAAAGTGCAGCGTGCGCTGCAGGTGCTGCTGCCGGCGGCACTGGGTGCACTTGCTGCACGCTGGCAGCGACCACTGCGTGGCGTGCAGCTGGATCTGTTCGGCTTTTCACGGGGCGCGGCCGCCGCGCGCGATGTGGCCAACCAGTTGCAGGCCTGGGATCGCACCCGCTGGCGGCAGCTGTTGCAGGCCGCTGGCCTGTCCTGCACAACGGACTTCGCCCCGGCCGATCCGCCGCTGCGCTTCATCGGCCTGTTCGACACGGTGGTTGCGGTCAGCGGTGGCCGCACCGACGAACAACCTCACCTCGCGCTGCATGCAGGCGTTGCCAGGCAGGTGCTGCAACTGAGCGCGCGTGACGAGCATCGCCAGCACTATCCATTGACCAGCGTGGCGCCAGCGTTCACCGAGATCGCCCTGCCCGGCGTGCACGCCAACATCGGCGGCGGCTACAACCAGCTCGAAGAAGGGCCCAAGCTGCTCAGTCGCCCGCGCCGGCAGCTGCTGCGCCGCTCGAGCGTGGCCGAGTACCAGGCGCCACCGCTGGCGATCCTGCAGGCGACCACGGCCTACGCCGAGGCACAGGCCGACGCCGAGCGCTGGCGGCAGCAGCTGGGCCTGGACGAAAAGGAAGTCTGGGTGGATGTCTGGCACCAGTGGCAGCAACAGCGTCGCGCCGGCAGCCGCAGCGTACTGCTGTCACCGGTGCTGTACGTGACGGCGGCCGTGGTATTGCGCCGGCGCATCGACTGGCGCTACCAGCTGATCGCGCTTCAGGTGATGCAGCAGCATGCCATTGATGCCGGCGTGCGATGGACGGCCAATGCCAACGCAGTCCCCGGCTGGGAGCTGCCCTCCGCCCTGCAACCCATCGCACGACGACTGGTGGCCGGACAGCCACTGACGCAAACCCAGGAGGCGCTGTTGCGGCGGCGTTACCTGATGCAGTCGGCGCACTGGAACTTCGACGCGCTGGGCGACACCGCACTGACCTACGCCGCCGATGCCGGCGTCAGCGAGCTGCCGTACCGGCCGGGCCCGGGCCTGTTCTACATCAACCGTCCAACGGTGGATGGCAAGCGCGTGGTTCTGCCGAACGCATGAAAAAAGGGGACGGAGGGAATTAAGTCGTTTTGGCACAAACGACTTAATTCCCTCCGTCCCCTTT
>NZ_KV791344.1:0-129433 GCF_001807895.1 Stenotrophomonas sp. HMSC10F07 | reverse complement strand
GGTCATGCCTGGGTAGCGCCGGGCCATGCCCGGCGGGATGCTACGACCAGTCGTACGAGAACAGCACCGTGCGGCTCACCGGCTCATACAGCATCACGATCGCGTCGGCGCCGGTGGCGCACCAGTTGTAGCCGGCGACTTCGGCGACGGCGAAGAACTTGTGGCCATCGCGGCGGATGATCGCCAGTTCGGCATCATCTGGAGCATGCCGGTCGTTGGCGGCGTCGGTGAATTCCAGGGTGAAGGCGGCAGGAATATCGGCCGTTTCGATCCAGTTGCCGCAGGAAATCTGTCCCCCCAGCGTATCCAGATAATCGCGCTCGCTGGCCTCACCCTTGCCGTAGCGCGAGTAGCAGGCGAGGCGGCCATGCATGGCGTGGTAGTCGCGGGCCTTGGCGTAGCTGTCGCGCATCTGCGCAATGTGTTCCTGCGCGTCCTTGTCCTGTACTGCATCGCCGATGAAATAGCCCTCGTTGCCGAGGAAGCGCATCTGGTTGCCGGCGGTCAGCTCGAAGGCGATCCAGTTGGTGGCGGTGAAATCGTTGTGGTGTTCTTCGGTGGTTTCGCCGATGCAGCCGTCGTACGGCTCGATCGGGCACAGCATCGTCGCCACCTGGCCGGCCAGTTCCGGGCGCAGCACACCGAGGTCGATCTTCAGCAGCGGCAGCAGGTGCTGGCCGAGCCAGGCCTGGTCGGCGGGGAAGACGTCGGTGGGGAAGGGGACCATGCCGGGCAGCAGGTCGCTCAGTTCAGTCTGGTGGATCATGTCAGTCCTTTGAATTGGATCGGTAGTGCCGGCCGCTGGCCGGCATGCGCGAAGCGTCTGGAGGTTGCCGGCCAGCGGCCGGCACTACCTTCAGGTGGAAGCGTTGCGGATCGCCTCAGGCAGCGGCGCGCTCTTGCCGGTCTGCGTATCCATCCACACCACCACCACGTTGCCATCCGAGTACAGCTTCGATGCGTCCTGCTGGTCGACGATGCGGTGGCCGATGGTCACGCTGCTGTTGCCCAGGCGCTCGACGAACAATTCGACCACGATGTCGTTGGGCCACACGATCGGCAGCCGGTAATTGACGTTGGTCGCGGCCACCACCGGTGCGATGCGGTCGGTCATCGACACGCCGTCCACGCCCAGCATCCAGCGCACGCGCGCTTCTTCCAGGTAGGAAATGTACTTGGCGTTGTTGACGTGGCCCATGCTGTCCATGTCGCGCCAGCGCACGCTGATCGGGATGCGGGCCAGGATCTTGTGTTCGCTGCTCATCAGGCGTCCTTCTTCTTCGACGTGCTCTTGCTGGCCTTGCCGGTGCTCTTGGCGGCCACGGCCTTCTTCGCCACCTTGGCCGGCTTCTCGGGCTTCACCTTGCGCGGCGGGCGGGCGTCGGGCTTGTTGGCCACGGCGGCCGGCTGCTCGGGGCGCGCGCTGGTGGAAGGCAGCATGCGGGCCAGGAACTGGCCGGTGTACGACTGCGGGCAGGCCGCCACGTCTTCCGGCGTGCCGGTGACCAGGATGGTGCCGCCGCGGTGGCCACCCTCCGGACCCAGATCGACGATCCAGTCGGCGGTCTTGATCACGTCCAGGTTGTGCTCGATCACCACCACCGTGTTGCCTTCGTCGCGCAGCTTGTGCAGCACGCCCAGCAGCGCTTCGATGTCGTGGAAGTGCAGGCCGGTGGTCGGCTCGTCGAGGATGTACAGGGTGCGGCCGGTATCGCGGCGCGACAGCTCCTTGGACAGCTTCACGCGCTGCGCTTCACCACCGGACAGCGTGGTCGCGCTCTGGCCCAGCTTGATGTAGCTCAGGCCGACGTCGACCAGTGTTTCCAGCTTGCGTGCGATCGACGGCACCGGCTCGAACAGCTTCAGCGCATCCTCGACGGTCATTTCCAGCACGTCGTTGATGTTGAAACCCTTGTACAGGATCTCCAGCGTCTCGCGGTTGTAGCGCTTGCCATGGCAGACATCGCACGGCACGTACACGTCCGGCAGGAAGTGCATCTCGACCTTGATCAGGCCATCGCCCTGGCAGGCCTCGCAGCGGCCACCACGCACGTTGAAGCTGAAGCGGCCCGGCGAGTAGCCGCGTGCACGCGCTTCGGGCACCTGTGCGAACAGTTCGCGCAGGGGAGTGAACAGGCCGGTGTAGGTGGCCGGGTTCGAACGTGGGGTGCGGCCGATCGGCGACTGGTCGATGTCCACCACCTTGTCGAACAGGTCCAGACCATCGATCTCCTTGTACGGGGCGATCGGGTGCGAGGAACCGTTGATCTCGTTGGCGGCCAGCGAGAACAGGGTGTCGTTGATCAGGGTCGACTTGCCGGAGCCGGACACGCCGGTCACGCAGGTCAGCAGGCCCGACGGAATCGCCAGGTCCACGCCCTTGAGGTTGTTGCCGCTGGCCCCGCGCAGGTGCAGGGTCATCTTCGGGTTCGGCTTGTGCCGGCGCGCCGGGATCTCGATCGCGCGCTTGCCCGACAGGTACTGGCCGGTCAGCGAGCGCGGTGCCTCCAGGATGTCCTGCAGGGTGCCCTGGCCGACGATCTCGCCGCCATGCACGCCTGCGCCCGGGCCGATGTCCAGAACGTAGTCGGCCAGGCGGATCGCGTCCTCGTCATGCTCGACCACGATCACCGTGTTGCCGAGGTCGCGCAGGCGGGTGAGGGTGCCCAGCAGGCGTTCGTTGTCGCGCTGGTGCAGGCCGATCGACGGTTCGTCGAGCACGTACATCACGCCGACCAGGCCGGCACCGATCTGGCTGGCCAGGCGGATGCGCTGCGCCTCGCCACCGGACAGGGTGTCGGCCTTGCGCTCCAGGGTCAGGTAATCCAGGCCCACGTCGACCAGGAAGCCGAGGCGTTCGCCGATTTCCTTGACGATCTTCGCCGCGATCTCGCCACGCCAGCCCGGCAGGCTCAGCTCGCTGAAGAACTTCAGCGCCTCGTCGATCGGCAGCACCACCAGCTCCGGCAGCGGGCGGTCGGCCACGAACACATTGCGTGCAGCCTTGTTCAGGCGCGCGCCATGGCATTCCGGGCAGGGTTGTTCGCTGATGTACTTGGACAGCTCTTCGCGCACCGCCGGCGATTCGGTTTCCTTGTAGCGGCGCTCGAGGTTGGGAATGATGCCCTCGAAGCGATGCTTGCGCTGGGTGCGGCCACCGGCTTCGGTGAAGTAGGTGAAGGTGATCGCTTCATCGCCGCTGCCGTACAGCACGGCCTGCTGCACCTTGTCCGGCAGCGAGTTCCAGGCCGCGTCGACGTCGAACCGGTAGTGCTTGGCCAGCGAAGCGATCAGCTGGAAGTAGTAGGCATTGCGGCGGTCCCAGCCGCGCACCGCGCCGGCGGCCAGCGACAGCTCGGGGTGCACCACCACGCGCGAGGGATCGAAGAACTCGGCCATGCCCAGGCCATCGCAGCCGGGGCAGGCGCCCATCGGTGCGTTGAACGAGAACAGGCGCGGCTCCAGTTCCGGCAGCGAGTAATCGCAGACCGGGCAGGAGTATTTGGAGGAGAACAGGGTCGGCGCGGTTTCCGTGTTGTCCAGGCTCTGCACCGAGGCCATGCCGTCGCCCAGCTTCAGCGCGGTCTCGAAGCTCTCGGCCAGGCGCTGCTTGATGTCCTCGCGCGGGCGGAAGCGGTCGATCACCGCCTCGATGGTGTGCTTTTGGCGCAGCGCCAGCGGCGGCACCGCGTCGATCTCATGCAGCTCGCCGTCCACGCGCACGCGCACGAAGCCCTGCGCGCGCAGCTGGTCGAACACCTGGGCGTGCTCGCCCTTGCGGTCGCGGATGACCGGCGCCAGCAGCATGTAGCGCTGTTCCGGGTCCAGGGTCAGCACCTGATCGACCATCTGGCTGACCGTCTGCGCTTCCAGCGGGTAGCCGTGGTCTGGGCAGCGCGGGGTGCCTACGCGGGCGTACAGCAGGCGCAGGTAGTCGTAGATCTCGGTGATCGTGCCGACCGTCGAACGCGGGTTGTGCGAGGTCGACTTCTGCTCGATCGAGATCGCCGGGGACAGGCCCTCGATGTGGTCCAGGTCCGGTTTTTCCATCACGCTCAGGAACTGGCGCGCATAGGCCGACAACGACTCGACATAGCGGCGCTGGCCTTCTGCATAGATGGTGTCGAACGCCAGCGAGGACTTGCCCGAGCCGGACAGGCCGGTGATCACGATCAGCTTGTCGCGGGGCAGGTCGAGGTCGAGGTTCTTCAGGTTGTGCGTCCGCGCGCCGCGGATGCGGATGAAATCCATCGCCATGGGGGATCCGGTTGTGGGGGCGTTGGCTGGGTGCCGGGCCAGCAGGGAACGGCAATCGGTCAGCCTACCGAGGTGACCAGATGGGGGCAATGGGCGACAATGCCAGCCCGGTGTCTCACCTTGTGAGACAGGCCGACAGGCAGGGGTCAGATCCCTTTTCACGGGGTGAAAAGGGATCTGACCCCGTTCCGACGCCGCCCCCTGCGGCGTTCAGGGTTGACTTGACCCGTGCCCGATGATCTGCGTACAATCCCGCTCCTGTCCGCCCTCGATGGCGGCAGCTCAGACCACAATAACTACAGAGGAAGGCCTGGTCATGTACGCAGTACTGGTCACCGGCGGTAAGCAATACCGCGTGGCGCAGGGCGAAAAGCTCCGCATTGAAAAGCTCGAAGTCGAAGTCGGCAGCGAGATCAAGTTCGACAACATCCTGATGCTGGGTGACAGCGACGGCGTGAAGCTGGGCGATGCGCTGAAGGGCGCTGCCGTCACCGCCAAGGTCCTGTCCCAGGGTCGTGCTGACAAGGTCCGGATCATCAAGTTCCGTCGCCGCAAGCACCACATGAAGCGTCAGGGTCACCGTCAGTACTACACCGAAATCGAGATCACCGGCATCGCCGGCTAAGCATCAGGAGAAGCAGTCATGGCACATAAAAAGGGCGTAGGCTCCTCGCGCAACGGTCGCGACTCCAACCCGAAGTACCTGGGCGTCAAGATCTTCGGCGGCCAGGCCATCGAAGCCGGCAACATCATCGTGCGTCAGCGCGGCACCCAGTTCCACCCGGGTTCGGGCGTTGGCCTGGGCCGTGACCACACCCTGTTCGCCCTCGTGGACGGCAAGGTGGAGTTCTCGGTCAAGGGCGCCAAGAAGCGTCGCACCGTCAGCATCGTCTCGGCCGACGCCTGATCCAGGCATCGCCGGCACCCGTGCCCCGGCATGGGAGTGCTGCATGAAGAGCCCCGCTTCGGCGGGGCTTTTCGTTAGAGTTGAAGCAGGACCGGCCAGGCCGGGCTGCCGGCCATCGGCAGGCATGACATTCAAGGCGGCGGCCTGCAGGCCACGCCCATCGCAGGCATCGAAACAATGAAACTGGTAGACGAAGCAGAAATCGAAGTGTTCGCCGGCAACGGCGGCAACGGCTGCATTGGCTTCCGTCGCGAGAAGTTCATTCCGCTCGGCGGCCCGGACGGCGGCGACGGCGGTGCGGGCGGCAGCGTGTACATCCGCGCCGACGAAAACCTGAACACCCTGGTCGACTTCCGCCATGACCGCATCTTCAAGGCGCAGCGCGGCGAGAACGGCATGGGCCGCCAGGCCTATGGCAAGGGTGGCGAAGACCTGACCATCACCGTGCCGGTCGGCACCGTGGTGATCAACGTGGCGACCGATGAAGTCATCGGCGACCTGACCCAGCACGGCGATCGCCTGCTGGTGGCCAAGGGCGGTCGCGGCGGCCTGGGCAACATGCACTTCAAGAGCTCGACCAACCGCTCGCCGCGCCAGGCGTTGCCGGGCGAGCCGGGCGAGGAGCGCACGCTGAAGCTGGAGCTGAAGCTGCTGGCCGATGTCGGCCTGCTGGGCTTCCCCAACGCCGGCAAGAGCACCCTGATCCGCGCCGTTTCGGCGGCGACGCCGAAGGTGGCTGATTACCCGTTCACCACGCTGTACCCGAACCTGGGCGTGGTGAAGGTGGAGAACCACCGCAGCTTCGTGATCGCCGACATTCCCGGCCTGATCGAAGGCGCGGCCGATGGCGCCGGCCTGGGCGCGCAGTTCCTGCGCCACCTGCAGCGCACCCGCCTGCTGCTGCACCTGGTGGACATCTCGCCGATGGAAGGTGGCGTGGACGGCATCTCGCCGGTGGAGCAGGTGCGTGCGATCGAGCGCGAGCTGGGGAAGCACGATCCGGAACTGCTGAAAAAGCCGCGCTGGCTGGTGCTGAACAAGGCTGACCTGATGTTCGAAGACGAGGCGCAGGCCGCGGCCGAGCAGATCGTTGCCGAGCTGGGCTGGAAGGAGCCGTGGTTCCTGGTCTCCGCACTGGGTCGCGAAGGCACCTTCCCGATCATGAGTCGGATCATGGCCTTCTTCGATCGCCAGAAGGAAGAAGAGCAGGAAGCCCGCAACGCGCAGTGATGCCGTTGTGGTTCCATGCGGAAAACCCGGCTTCGGCCGGGTTTTTTGTTGGCTGCCGCTCTTCTGTAGGGCCGAGCCTATGCTCGGCTGCTGTTCGCGCGGCCAGCCGAGCATGGGCTCGGCTCTACAGGGTGGAAACCGCGGGCAACAAAAAACCCGGCCGGGGCCGGGCTTTTGTCTGCAGCCCAACCCCGAAGGGCAGGGCGGCAACGCCGGATCAGGCGGCCTTGAGGGCCTTGATGCGGTCGTTCAGGCGGCTCTTGTGGCGAGCAGCCTTGTTCTTGTGGATCAGGCCACGCGCGCTGAAGCGATCCAGGATCGGCTGGGCAACGGCGAAGGCGGCTTCGGCGCCGGCGGCATCGTTGGCGTCCAGCGCCTTGATCACTTTCTTGACAGCGGTGCGCAGCATCGAGCGCTGAGCCACGTTGCGCGCGTTGCGCACGACGGTCTGCTTGGCGCGCTTCTTGGCGGACTTGATATTGGCCACGGTGGTGGTTTCCTGAAAAAATCGGTGTTATGGGAACAGCAAGCTAGCTAGTATGATGGCGTAAGAAATGCACGTCAAGTCGATTGTCAAGAGGGACGCTGAGTGAGTTCACCCAAGTTGTTGCGGGGCCTGCTGTCGTTCAGCAGCATGACCATGGTCTCGCGCGTTCTCGGACTTGTCCGGGACTTCGTGGTGACCACCACGTTCGGCACCAACGCCATTACTGATGCTTTCTGGGTCGCCTTCAGGGTACCCAATTTCCTGCGCCGGTTGTTCGCCGAAGGGTCTTTTGCCACCGCTTTCGTGCCGGTGTTCACGGAAGTGAAGGAAACCCGCAGCCACGCCGAGCTGCGCGAACTGATGGCCCGCACCGCCGGCACCCTGGGCGGGGTGCTGATGCTGGTCACCGCACTGGCGCTGATCTTCGCGCCGCAGCTGGCCTCGGTCTTCTCCAGTGGCGTTGATACCGACCCGGTCAAGCAGGGCCTGCTGGTCGACCTGTTCCGCCTGACCTTCCCG
Organism: Stenotrophomonas sp. HMSC10F07; assembly: GCF_001807895.1. Lineage (NCBI taxonomy): Bacteria > Pseudomonadati > Pseudomonadota > Gammaproteobacteria > Lysobacterales > Lysobacteraceae > Stenotrophomonas > Stenotrophomonas sp. HMSC10F07. The sequence goes on along the minus strand of NZ_KV791344.1, from coordinate 122,033 downwards.
TTCCTGCTGTTCGTCTCGCTGACCGCACTGGCCGGTGGTGCGCTGAACAGCTTCCAGCGCTTTGCCATGCCGGCGCTGACCCCGGTCATTCTCAACCTGTGCATGATCGCCGGCGCGCTGTGGCTGGCACCGCGGCTGGGCGGCACGCCGGAAAAGCAGATCCTGGCGCTGGGCTGGGCGGTGCTGGCCGCCGGCATCCTGCAGTTGCTGTTCCAGCTGCCCTCGCTGAAGGGCATCAACCTGCTGACCCTGCCGCGCTGGGGCTGGCGCCACCCGGGTGTGCGCAAGGTCATGACGCTGATGGTGCCGACCCTGTTTGGTTCCTCGGTGGCGCAGATCAACCTGCTGCTGGATACGGTGATCGCGGCCAAGCTGACCGACGGCTCGCAGTCGTGGCTGTCGCTGGCTGACCGCTTCCTGGAGCTGCCGCTGGGCGTGTTCGGCGTGGCGCTGGGCACGGTGATCCTGCCGGCGCTGGCCCGCCACCATGTCAGCACCGATCGCGAGGGCTTCTCGCGCTCGCTGGACTGGGGCCTGCGCATGACCCTGCTGATCTCGGTGCCGGCCATGCTGGGCCTGCTGCTGCTGGCCGAGCCGCTGATCGCGACCATCTTCCAGCACGGCCAGTTCAGCGCCTTCGACACCCGCATGACCGCGCTGTCGGTGTATGGCCTGAGCTTCGGCCTGCCGGCATTCGCCCTGCTGAAGGTGGTGCTGCCGGCCTTCTACGCCCGCCAGGACACCAAGACCCCGGTGCGCGCCGGTGTGGCCGCGCTGGTGGCCAACATGGTGTTCAACTTCGCCCTGCTGGCCGTGCTGTACCAGGTGATGGTGCCCGACGCGCTGAAGGCGCAGGGCGTGATGGCGGCCATCGGCAAGCAGCCGGGCCTGCACCTGGCACTGGGCATCGCCAGCGCGCTGTCCAGTTACCTGAACCTGGGCCTGCTCTGGTACTGGCTGGGCAAGACCGATGTCTACCAGCGCCGGCCGGGTTGGGGCGGCTATCTGCTGCGCCTGGTGCTGGCCTGTGCGGCCATGGTTGGCGTGCTGTTGGCCCTGCTGCACTGGCTGCCGGGTTTCTCCGTGATGCGTGTCTGGGAGCGGATCGGTGCCCTTGCGTTGCTGGTCGGCGGCGGCGGCGCGACCTATGCCGTGGCCATGCTGGCGATGGGCTTCCGTCCGCGCGACCTGCGCGGGCATTGATCGCGGCCCGTGGCGGCTATACTTCAGGGTTACACCATTGAAGCGGCGGCCCGGTCGGGCCGGAACGAGAGTTGATGAGCAGGCTGTTCAGAAGCGTCGAGGGCGGGGAGCTGTTCCCCAACGGAAGCGTGGTCTGTATCGGTGCATTCGACGGCCTCCACCTGGGCCATCGTGCGCTGGTCCGCCACGCGGTCGCCCGCGCGCGCGCCTTGGGCGTGGCCGCAGTGGCCGTGGCATTCGAGCCGCTGCCGCGTGAATTCTTCGCCCAGGGCACGCCGCCGCCGCGGCTGACCCTGGCGCGCAGCAAGGTCGAGATCCTGCGCGAGCTCGGTGTCGATGCGGTCGGCCTGCTGCGCTTCGATGCGGCGATGGCGGCGATGCCGGCCGAGACCTTCGTGCGCCGGTTGCTGGTGCACCGGCTGGGCGCCCGCGAAGTCTGGATCGGGCCGGAGTTCTGCTTCGGCAACCGCCGCCGCGGTGATCTGGCACTGCTGCAGGAGATGGGCGCCGAACTGGGCTTCAGCGCCGGCGAGATTGAAGCGGTGGACCTGCATGGCGAGCGCATCTCCAGCACCCGCATCCGCCAGCTGCTGCAGGGGGGCGATTTCGCCCGCGCCAACGACCTGCTCGGTCGCCCGTATGCGATCAGCGGGCGCGTGGTGCGCGGTCGCCAGCTTGGCCGTACGCTGGGCTTCCCCACCGCCAACCTGCGCTTCCCGAAGACCCCGGCGCTGTCGGGCATCTACGCAACCTGGGTGCACGGCGTGTTCGACCAGCCGTGGCCGTCGGTGTCCAGCTTCGGCACTCGGCCGACGGTGGAGGGCGTGGAGCCGCTGCTGGAAGCCCACCTGTTCGATTTCCAGGGCGACCTGTACGGGCGCCACATCGACGTGGAGTTTGTCGCCAAGCTGCGCGACGAAGAGAAATTCAATGATCTGGCGGCACTGACCGACCAGATGCACCGCGACGCCGAACAGGCGCGCGCCCTCCTTTCCGAACATAGATTGCGAGCCACTGCGTGAGCCAGGACTACAAGACCACCCTGAACCTGCCAGCCACCGAATTCCCGATGCGCGGCGACCTGCCCAAGCGCGAGCCGGGCATTCTGGCGCAGTGGGAAGCGCAGGGGCTCTACCAGCAGCTGCGTGACAACGCCGCCGGCCGCCCGCTGTTCGTGCTGCACGACGGCCCGCCCTACGCCAACGGCCGCATCCACCTGGGCCATGCGGTCAACAAGATCCTGAAGGACATCATCGTCAAGTCGCGCTACCTGGCCGGCTTCGATGCGCCCTATGTGCCGGGCTGGGACTGCCATGGCCTGCCGATCGAGATCGCGGTCGAGAAGAAGTGGGGCAAGGTCGGCACCAAGCTCGATGCGGTTGAATTCCGGCAGAAGTGCCGCGAGTTCGCCGAAGAGCAGATCAACATCCAGCGCGTGGACTTCAAGCGCCTGGGCGTGACCGGCGATTGGGACAACCCGTACAAGACCCTGAGTTTCGACTTCGAAGCCAATGAGATCCGTGCGCTGGCCAAGGTCGTCGCCAACGGTCACCTGGTGCGTGGCGCCAAGCCGGTGTACTGGTGCTTCGACTGTGGCTCGGCACTGGCCGAGGCGGAGATCGAGTACCAGGAAAAGGAATCGCCGGCGATCGACGTGGCCTACGCCGCGCGCGATGCCCAGGCCATCGGCAAGGCGTTCGGCGTGAGCGTGCCGGCCGACGTCGAAGTGGCCGTGCCGATCTGGACCACCACCCCGTGGACGCTGCCGGCCTCGCTGGCGGTGTCGCTGGGCGCGGAAATCAACTATGTGCTGGCCGAAGGCCCGGCCCACAACGGCAAGCGCCGTTGGCTGGTGCTGGCCGCCGCGCTGGCCGAGCGCTCGCTGCAGCGCTACGGCGTCGAGAGCGTGGTGCTGCACGGTGAAACCACCGGTGCGGCACTGGAGAACCAGCTGCTGGCGCATCCGTTCTATCCGGAGCGCGACATCCCGCTGCTCAACGGCGACCACGTCTCCGACGAGGACGGTACCGGTGCGGTGCACACCGCCCCTGGTCACGGCCAGGAAGACTTCGTGGTCAGCCAGAAGTACGGCCTGCTAGACAAGTACAACGCCGGGCAGGTGACCCCGATCGACGGCCGTGGCGTGTACCTGGAATCGACCCCGCCGGCCGGTGAGGTGGTGCTGGCCGGCCAGCACCTGTGGAAGGCGCAGGAGGCCATCGTCGGCGTGCTGCGCGACAATGGTTCGCTGCTGGCCTTCCACCCGATCCGCCACAGCTATCCGCACTGCTGGCGCCACAAGACACCAGTGGTGTTCCGCGCCACTCCGCAGTGGTTCATCTCGATGGACAAGGCCAACCTGCGCCGTGATGCGCTGGCTGCGATCGACACTGTCGGCTGGTTCCCGACCTGGGGCAAGGCGCGCATCCAGAGCATGGTCGACGGTCGCCCGGACTGGACCATCTCGCGCCAGCGCACCTGGGGCGTACCGATCGCACTGTTCACCCATCGCCAGACCGGCGAGATCCACCCGCGCTCGGTGGAACTGATGCAGCAGGTCGCCGACCGCGTCGAAGCCGAGGGCATCGATGTGTGGTACTCGCTGGACGCCGCCGAACTGCTCGGCGCCGAAGCGGCCGACTACGAGAAAGTCACCGACATCCTCGACGTCTGGTTCGATTCGGGCGTGACCCACGAAGGCGTGCTCGCCGCGCGTGGCTTCGGCAAGCCGGCCGACCTGTACCTGGAAGGCTCCGACCAGCACCGCGGCTGGTTCCAGTCCTCGCTGCTGACCGGCGTGGCGATCGACAAGCGCGCGCCGTACAAGCAGTGCCTCACCCACGGCTTCACCGTGGATGAGCACGGCCGCAAGATGTCCAAGTCGCTGGGCAACGGCATCGAGCCGCAGGACATCATGAACAAGCTGGGCGCGGACATCCTGCGCCTGTGGATCGCCTCGGCCGACTACAGCAACGAGATGTCGCTGTCGCAGGAGATCCTGAAGCGCAATGCTGACGCTTACCGCCGCCTGCGCAACACCGCACGCTTCCTGCTCGGCAACCTGGATGGTTTCGATCCGGCCCAGCACCTGCAGCCGCTCGGGCAGATGGTCGCGCTGGACCGCTGGATCGTGCATCGCGCCTGGGAGCTGCAGGAGAAGATCAAGGCGGCCTACGACGGCTACAACATGGCCGAGATCGTGCAGCTGCTGCTGAACTTCTGCAGCGTGGATCTGGGCTCGCTGTACCTGGACGTGACCAAGGACCGCCTGTACACCATGCCGACCGATTCACACGGTCGCCGTTCGGCGCAGAGCGCGATGTACCACATCGCTGAAGCGTTCACCCGCTGGGTGGCGCCGATCCTGACCTTCACCGCCGACGAGCTGTGGGGTTACCTGCCGGGCGAACGTGCCGGCCATGTGCTGTTCACCACCTGGTACGACGGCCTGGCGCCGCTGCCGGCCGATGCCCAGCTCAACGCCGCCGATTTCGACCAGCTGCTGGCCGTGCGCGAGCAGGTGGCCAAGGTGCTCGAGCCGATGCGTGCCAACGGCGCGATCGGTGCCGCGCTGGAAGCGGAAATCACCATCGCCGCCAGCGAAGAGCAGGCCGCGAAGTGGCAGCCGCTGGCCGATGAACTGCGCTTCCTGTTCATCAGCGGCGACGTGCAGGTGCGGCCGGCGACCACCGACGAGGTGTTCGTCAGCGCCCAGCCGACCACCAAGACCAAGTGCGTGCGCTGCTGGCACCATCGCGCCGATGTCGGCAGCAACGCCGACCATCCGGAACTGTGCGGCCGCTGCGTGAGCAACATCACCGGTGCCGGTGAAGTGCGGAGCTGGTTCTGATGGCCGCGTCCCGTCCGCATCCGAACGCCCTGGTCTGGCTGCTGCTGTCGGCCGCCATCATCGGCCTGGACCAGTGGTCCAAGGCCTGGGTGCTGTCGAGCCTGCCGGAGTTCCAGCCGGTGGTGGTCATCGACGGCTTCTGGAACTGGTACCGCACCTACAACACCGGTGCGGCGTTCAGTTTCCTGAGTGACGCCGGTGGTTGGCAGAAGTACTTCTTCACCGCGCTGGCGATCGCCATCAGCGGCCTGATGGCCTGGTGGCTGCGCGGCACCGCCCGCGGCAACTGGAAGGCCGCAGTTCCGTATGCACTGATCATCGGCGGCGCCATCGGCAATGTGATCGACCGCCAGGTGCACGGTCACGTGGTTGATTTCATCCAGTGGTACGTGGGCAGCTATACCTGGCCCTCGTTCAACATCGCCGACTCGGCCATCGTGGTCGGTGCCATCGGCATCGCCCTGTTTGGCCTGTTCGACGGCAAGTCTGCCAAAAAGGCGGATAATGCCAACCCGAAACCGTAAGCCGGCCGCTGCCGGGAGATTGAACTGATGGATGTGCTGCTCGCCAACCCGCGTGGTTTCTGTGCCGGTGTCGATCGTGCGATCGAGATCGTCAAGCGCGCGATCGAAACGCTGGGCGCGCCCATCTACGTCCGCCATGAAGTGGTGCACAACCGCTTCGTGGTCGACGACCTGAAGCAGCGCGGCGCGATCTTCGTCGAAGAACTCGACGAAGTGCCGGACAACAACACGGTGATCTTCAGCGCGCATGGCGTGTCCCAGGCCGTGCGCCAGGAAGCCGAGCGCCGTGGCCTGAAGGTGTTCGACGCCACCTGCCCGCTGGTGACCAAGGTCCACTTCGAAGTCGCCCGCCACTGCCGTGCCGGCCGTGACGTGGTGCTGATCGGCCATGCCGGTCACCCGGAAGTGGAAGGCACCATGGGCCAGTGGAACCGCGAAGCCGGTACCGGCCAGATCTACCTGGTCGAGGATGTCGAGCAGGTTGCCACCCTGCACATCAACCAGCCGGACAACTTCGCCTACACCACCCAGACGACGCTGTCGGTGGACGATACGCGCGGCATCATCGATGCGCTGCGCGAGCGTTTCCCGGCGATGCAGGGCCCGAAGAACGACGACATCTGCTACGCCACGCAGAACCGCCAGGACGCCGTGCGCGACCTGGCCAAGCGCTGCGATCTGGTGCTGGTGGTCGGTTCGCCGAACAGCTCCAACTCGAACCGTCTGAGTGAACTGGCCCGCCGTGAAGGTGTGGAGTCGTACCTGATCGACGGTGCGCACGAGATCGACCCGGCGTGGGTGGTGGGCAAGCAGCACATCGGCGTGACCGCTGGCGCCTCGGCGCCGCAGGTACTGGTCGATGGCGTGCTGGCGCGCCTGGCCGAGCTGGGTGCAACCGGCGTGGGCGAGCTGGAAGGCGAACCGGAATCGATGGTGTTCGCGCTGCCGAAGGAACTGCGTCTGCGCCTGGTCGACTGACCGGGAAGCGCCTCATCCACGCATGGCGTGGATCTACTGAAACTGCTCTGGTGGGTGCGAACCTTGGTTCGCACGCTTTTTGTCATGCGCGGATGGCCGGCCCGCCCATGACCTTTGGCCATGGGGCCGACCATCGCACAGGCCTAGCATCGGAAGATTCTCCGCTGTTGGAACCTGCCCGATGAAGACCCGAGCCTTGGCGATGTCGTTGCTGTTCGCGCTGGCGGCCACGCCTGCACTGGCGCAGGCCTCGCCGCCGGGCGATGCGGCTGCTCCGGGCCTGCTGCGCATCGACGTCGACGCGCGCGATCTCGCTCGCCGCATCTTCAAGGTCACCGCCACCGTACCGGTCAAACCCGGTCCGATGACCCTGCTGTACCCGCAGTGGATTCCCGGCAACCATTCGCCCACCGGCCCGATCGACAAGCTGGCCGGCCTGCGCGTGACCGCCAACGGCAAGCCGTTGGCCTGGCAGCGCGACCAGTACAACGTCTATGCATTCAAGGTAGACGTGCCCGAGGGCGTCAGCGAGATCGTCGCCCACTTCGACTTCCTGTCCTCGCAGGGCGGCAGCCAGGGCCGGGTGGTGATGACCCCGGAGATGCTCAACCTGCAGTGGAATGCCAACTCGCTGTATCCGGCCGGCGTCGATGCACGCGACCTGCAGGCGCAGGCCAGCGTGATCCTACCCAAGGGCTGGTCGTTTGCCACTGCGCTGGAAACCGCGCGCCGCGACGGCGATACCGTGGTGTTCAAGCCGATCTCCTATGACCACCTGGTCGATTCGCCGTTGTTTGCCGGCGAGCACTACCAGCGCATCGATCTCGATCCGGGCGCGAAGGTGCCGGTGCACCTCAATGTGTTTGCCGACGAGGCCAAGTCGCTGAAGCCGACCGACGCTCAGATCACGATGCACCGTGCGCTGGTGCAGCAGGCCGACAAGCTCTATGGCGCGCGCCACTACAACCACTATGAATTCCTGCTGGCGTTGACCGACCGTCTTGGTGGCATCGGCCTGGAGCATCACCGTTCCAGCGAGAACAGTGCCGACCCGGGTTACTTCACCGAGTGGGACGACAACGCCTGGATGCGCGATCTGCTACCGCACGAGTACACCCATTCCTGGAACGGCAAGTACCGGCGTGGCGCTGACCTGGCCACCGCCAACTTCAACACGCCGATGGGCGACAGCCTGCTGTGGGTCTACGAAGGCCAGACCCAGTTCTGGGGACAGGTGCTGGCGGCACGCTCGGGGCTGTGGTCGGCGGCGCAGGCGCGCGACATGCTGGCCAATGTGGCCGCGACCTACGACCGTGGCCGACCGGGCCTGGCTTGGCGGCCGCTGCAGGACACTACCAACGATCCGACCATCGCCCAGCGCCGCACGCTGCCCTACCGCAACTACCAGATGAGCGAGGACTACTACTCCGGCGGCCAGATGCTGTGGCTGGAAGTGGAGGGCAAGCTGCGCGAACTGAGCGGCAACCGCCGCAGCCTGGACGACTTCGCGCGTGCGTTCTTCGGCGTCGGCAACGGCGACTGGGACGTCAACCCGTACACCTTCGACGACGTGGTGGCGACCTTGAACGGCATCGCGCCGTACGACTGGGCGACGTTCCTGCGCGGGCGCCTGGACGGCCATGGTTCGTTGACTGGTGGCCTGGAGCTGGCGGGCTGGAAGCTGGTCTACCGCGATACCCCGAACGACGCCTACAAGGCGCAGGAAAAGCGTGCCAAGGCCGCACTGCTGGCCTATTCGCTGGGCGCGACCGTGCTCGACAGCGGCGTGGTCGGCGACGTGATCTGGGACAGCCCGGCGTTCAACGCCGGTCTTGCACCCGGCATGAAGGTGATTGCGGTTGGCGGGCGCGAGTACAGCAGCCAGCGCTTGAAGGATGCGGTGGCGACGGCGGCCAAGGACAAGGCGCCGATCGTCTTGCTGGTGAAGCAGTTCGACCGCATCGAGACGATGAACATCGACTACCACGGTGGCCTGCAGTATCCGGTGCTGGAGCGTATCGCCGGCAAGCCTGACCGCCTGGCGGACCTGTGGAAGGCGCGATGAAACCGCGCGACCGCGATGGCGTGATCCTGTTGATGGCGATCCTCGCCATCGTCGGCGCGTTCTTTCACGGTGACGGGCGCTGGCTGCATTGGCTGGCCAAGCCGGCGACCACGCTGCTGATCGCTGCCATCGCCTGGCGGGTGCGTGATCCTGCGCAGCCGTCCTACCGGCGCGCGGTGCTGGCCGGCATGCTGCTGTCGTGCCTGGGTGACATCGCGCTGATGTTGCCGATGGACGCGTTCGTACCGGGGCTGGTGGCGTTCCTGCTGGCGCACCTCTGCTACATCGTCGCCTTCCGTGAGGGCCTGCGTGCCGGGCGTGGCCTGCTCGCCGCCAGCATCCTGCTCGGTGCGTTCGCTGTACTCAATGTGCTTGGGCTGTGGCCGTACCTGCCTGCACCGATGCGTATGCCGGTGCTGGCGTACGTGGTGGTGCTGGCCTCGATGGCGGTGTTGGCATTGGCACGCCAGTGGCACCGGCAACGGCCCGGTGCGGTGGAAGCCAGCAGTGCGCGCTGGGCGGCCGCCGGTGCGCTGCTGTTCGTGGCCAGCGATTCGCTGCTGGCCTGGGACCGCTTCGCCGGCGGCCTGCCACTGGCCAGCCTGCTGGTGCTGTCCACCTATTACGGTGCGCAGTACGCCATCGCCCGTTCGGTGAAATAGAAAAAGGGGACGGAGGGGATTAAGTCGCAGACTGCACCAAGGCACATGCGACTTAATCCCCTCCGTCCCCTTTTTGCGTTGACTATCGTCGGTTCGCGTGGCCGGAACGACCCTGTGCGTCGAACGAGAGTCGTGCGGACTGGCGATCGCCGGCGACCTCGTCCGGCAGCCACACCAGCCTGCCGCCCTTGCGCACGATCACATAGACGTGGCCGACGTCACCCGGCGTGCCCATCAACGCGTTGCGCTGTGCCTGCAGCGCCTGGGCCACGCGTGGCACCGCCTCGAAATCGATGTTGGCCAGCGCCGTGCTGCTGCGGCGCAGGGTGATGGTGGGCGCGAAGCGCTGCGGATCGACCGGCCCGCCCTTGCGCCACTGGCCGCGCTCGAAGTGGTAGCTGTCCACGTGCGTGGGTTGCTGCGGATCGACCAGGTCCAGATTGATGCGGCCGTCGTCGTAGAAGTGGATGCTGTGGAACACCATCAACCGGTGCCCGGCCAGGGCTGGCATCTGTTCCAGTGCCTGGCGGGCGGCCAGCAGGTAGTCCGCATCGAACAAGCGGTTGCTGCGTTCGGGCACCGGCATCGACCGCGGTTCGGGAATCGGTGCGGCCGAAGCAGGCCTCTCGCGCGGTGGGGGCGTGGTGATCGGCGTGGTTGCGCGGTCATCCTGCACCACATGGCCCATCGTTTCGCCGAGGGTCTGCAGTGCCCCGCCTGCCACGGCGACGCCGGCCAGCACCAGCAGTACCACGGAGAACACCAGCAGGGTCGAGGGTGGCTGCTTCATATACCCTCCAGGCGCACGCTGCCGCGATCTTCCGGGTCGTACAGCAGCGTGACCTGCTCGCGTGGAAGGTTGGCAAGCTCGATCAACGGGATGAAGCGGCGCACGCTCACCTGCTGTATGCCACCTTCGCGGTCGGTGTACTCCAGCTGGAACTCCACCTGCGGCTGCTCGTTGAGGTAGGTGCCGGTCTGGCGCAGCTTCAGCACCTTCGCATCCACGCCGATGCCGCGGTACTTCAGCGCGTCTCCGCGTGCATCGGCCTGCAGCAGGCGCCCCAGGACGCGCAGGCCCAGGGCGTAGCCGCACAACACCAGCGGGCACACCAGCAGTGGGTGGCCGAAGGACATGAACGTCCAGCCCAGGCCCTCGCTCTGCAGCCGATAGGCGAGCACGTAGGCGCTGGCAACCACGACGATGCCGATGACCGCGCCGGCGCCGCGGCGCCAGAGGCTGGCGACATCCAGTTCGGGCTGGGCGCCCTCCAGCACCACATTGGGGAACGCACCCGGCGTCCGGCTCAGGCGAACCTCGATGCGCTGGCCGGCCACGAAACGCTGCAGCTGCGGTTTGCTGTCCACCACCAGCATCTGTTCGTTGATCGGCGTGCCGGACAGGTTCTGGAAGCCAAGCTTCAGTCTCCACTGCGCGAAGCCGCGCACGTGCACGCCGGTCTGCTCGGCCTGTTCGATCAACGCATCACGCGGCTCACCGTCGGCCAGGATGGTGCGCACCCGATGCAGCGCGCGCGGCGGGCCCAGCAGCAGGTAGTGCAGGAAGGCGAGCAGCAGTGCAAGCCACGCGCCCAGCGACAGCGCGAGCAGCAGCAGGGCCAGCCATGGCGCGCTGCGGTCGGCCAGTGGCACCGGCCACGACGTGCCGAAGTAGAGGATGCAGGGGAAGGGCAACGCGAAGAACAGCAGGAACGCGCCCCAGAACCAGAGATAGGCCTTCATGGGGTGGTGGGGGACCGATGGAACAGGGCGCGTAGGGTACTACGCTCAGCGGATCTGCAGGGTCAGCAGGAAGTAGCGGCCAAGTGGATCGTCCAGCCCCGGCATCTGGCCGCCATTGCCGACCAGGTAGTTCACCGGTTGCGTGTCGAGCACGTTGTGCACGTCCAGCGCGGCGACCACGCGCGGCCCCAGCCGCCTTGCCAGGTGCAGGTTCCAGCGCAGCTGCCGCGGATTCATGCAATGGTTCTGCTCGCGCTGTTCCTCCGGGCATTCCGCACCGGGCAGCCAGGCACGCGTGCGCCCTACCTGGTTGCCGCGCAGGGCGATGTCCCAGTTGCTGTTCTGCCACTGCACATTGAGCACGGCGGCCATCGCTGGCGTGACATGGCCACGCAGGTCCACCGTCGCTTCGTGGCCACGCTCGCGGCGTAGTTCCTGCTGTTTCAAGGCATCGACGGAGAACAGCCACTGGCCGGTGCTGCCGGTGTCGATGTGGTACTCCCCGCGCAGAACAAGGTTGCGCGACGTGGTGCGGCCGATGTTGTCGAAGGACAGGCGCAGGTTGTGCAGGTTGCCGTCCTCGTCCAACTCCCACGTGCTTGAATTCCACACTGCGTCGGCCGGTTGCAGGGCCAGGATCTCGTTGCGCAGTTCGACGATGTTGTGGGTCAGCGACAGTGAAAACGCATCGGTCGGTGTCCAGGTCGCACCCAGGGAATGGCTGCGCGACCGCTCCGCTTTCAGCGCATCGTTCTCCACCACGTCCACGGTTACGCTGCAGCGTCCGTTGCCGTTGCTCTGCGCGCAGTTGGGCAGTGCGCTGGAGGCGGGTAGTTCGATCGCGCCGAAATAGCCCGGCGGCCGCCGTTGCTCGAACAGGCTGGGGGCCCGGTAGCCGCGCCCGGTGGCAAGCAGGAATGACCACCGCGGTGTCGGGCTCCAGCGTACGCCCACGCGGGGCGAGAAAGCCTGGTAATCGCCATCGCGGTCCCAGCGTGCTGCCAGGTCCATGCGCAGCGTGCGCGCCAATGGCAGGCCGAGTTCGGCGTAGGCACCGCCACTGCGGCGTGACAGGTGGCGTTGTTCCTGTGGAAGGCCCAGCGCCAGGTCGCCCTGGCTCAGCAGCGCGTCGGGATGCGAGGTCCAGCGTTCCTGGCGCAGGTCGATGCCGGTGGCCACTTGTGCAGCTCCGCCGGCCAATGGCATCAACTCGCGCTGCATGCCCCACCAGCCCTGCCACTGCTCGGTGCGCCCGCGGTTGCGGATCGACGGGAACAACTGTGCGGCGGTCTCTGCCGGCAACGAGGTGAAGCCGGGCAGGAAATCCAGCGTCTCGGCAGCGCGCAGCAGTGGTTGGGCGCGCACGGTGCCGGACGTCGTCAGGGTGACATCGCTGCGCTGTGCGCTGATGCCGGCATCCCAGCTGCGGCGGCCCTGGTCGCGGCCCATGCCGAAGGTGACGTCGGCATCGGTGGCACGTACATGCGGACGCACGTTGCCGGCTTCGCGCAGCACGCTGTTGAAGGTGAACCCATAAAGCCCGATGGCTACGGCGGTCGGGCCGAGGTCGAAGCGTTGCCGGTTGTGGCTGGCCCGCGCCTCGGCGTAGGCGTAGCGACCTTCGCCGCGCTCATGCCGATAGCGCAGGTAGGCCGAGGCGGTGTCCGAGGCCGGTTGCAGCGAACGCGGGCGTGCGCTGTCAAACCAGCAGGCACCATCGCGCCGTTTCAATGGCCCTTCGCAGCGCTTTGCCGGCCAGTAGCGTCCATCGCGGAACGCGCCGATCAGGTACTGCGAGGTTTCCGCATGCCATTCGCGGCGATCGCCGGCCACGTGGTCGATGCGATGCAGGTCGACGCCAGCGAACCAGCGGTCCCCTCCGTCGCGCACGCCACCGGTGGCCGCCTGCAGGCGATACTGGCCGGCGTCGCCGCGCCCGCTCAGGCCGGTCTGCAGCATGGCTTCAGGGCCATCGGCCTGGTCACGCAGGATGATGTTGACCACGCCGGACATCGCGTCGGCACCATAGATGGCCGACGCACCGCCACGCACCAGTTCGATGCGCTCGACGAAGCTGAGCGGGATGCCCCCCAGGTCGGTGAGCCCGCCCTGTTCCAGCGACACCATCGGATAGCGTGGCAGGCGCCGGCCATTGACCAGGAACAAGGTCGCACGCGGACCCATGCCGTCCAGGCTGGTGGTGGTGGCCGCACCCACCGGCAGGTACTGCGAATCGCCACTGCGCGAGGTGCTCATCGCCGGGTGGCCGTTCATGCCCGGCAAGTGCCGCAGCAGGTCGAACAGGCTGCCGTAACCGCTGCGCAGGATGTCATCGCGGTCGATGATGGTCACCGGCAGCGTGGTCTGCACGGAGGTGCGCGGCAGCCGGCTGCCGGTGACATGGATCGGCGCCAGCTCCACCTGCGGTGGCGTCTCGGGTACCTCGCCCGGCGACGGTACCGCGGGCATCGCACGCGTCGCGACCGGCGGGGGCGATGGCGGTGCTGGCCGGGTGCGGCGGACGACGAATCCACCGGCAGGCGTGCGCAGGATGGTCACTGGCATGCTGGCGACCAGTTCCTGCAGGGCTGCGGCCGCATCGCGTTGGCCATGGGTGCCGGCCGTGCGCAGGCCATCCAGTTCACGCGCATCGAACAGCAGGGCGATGCCACTCTGGCGCGCCCATTGCTGCAGGGCCGGTGCGAGTGGGCCTGAACCCACATGGACCTCCAGGGTGCCGGCCTGTTCGGCTGCATCGGCAGAGGGCAGCGCGGCGATGCTCAGCGCGAAGCAGAACAGGGTGCAGAGCAGCCCCTCCCGCAGCGCGCCCGGTACTGCCTTCACTGCAGGCCTCCTCAGTACGTGCGGCGCAGTTCCAGCGCGCCATCCGGTCGCGCCTGGCCAGCTACCGACCAGCCCAGTTCCAGCGCCGACAGCAGTTCCTGCGCATCGCCGGCACGGAAGGTGCCACTCACGGCCAGGCTGGCGATCTCGGGATCGGCGATCGCCAGCGGCGTGCGACCGTAGCGGTTCATGCGCTCGACCACGATCGACAGCGGCGTGGCATCGAACACCAGCTGTCCCTGCAGCCAGCCTTCGGCAGCGGCATTGGACGACAGCGCCGGGCCGGGCTGGAAGCGGCCCGATGGCAGCACCTGCAGCTGCTGGCCGGGTGCCAGGGTGTGCTGCGTCCCCCCATTGCTGACTTCCACCGCACCTTCCAGCAGTGCGACTTCGACCAGGCCGTCGTTCAGGCGCTCCACCTGGAAGGTGGTGCCGATGTCGCGGATGGTGCTGTCGCCGGCGCGCAGCTGCAGCGCCTTGCTCGACGGTGCGACCTGCAGCTGCACGCGGCCCCGTTCCAGCACCAGGTTGCGATGGCGCCAACCGAATCGGGCATGCAGCGTGGTGCCCGCATCCAGCGTGGCCACGCTGCCATCGGCCAGCGTCTGCTGCCGGGGCTGGTGGGAATCGTTGGCATAGCGCAGCGGCGTGGGGTTGCCGTCGATGGCGACCATCCAGCCGATACCGATGGCCAGGCAGACGCCTGCGGCGGCGGCCACTGCCGGCAGCCAGCGACGCTGTGCCGGCCGTGCCGCACGTGCTGCGGCGGTGCGCAGCCACGGGTCGGCGGCCAGTTCTTCGCCCCGCTGGAACAGGGTCTCGGCCTGGATCCAGGCGCTGACATGGGCCGGGTCCTCGGCCAGCCAGTCCTCGAACCTCTCTCGCTCGCCCGGCGTGCAGTCCGGAGCCTCCAGCCGCGCCACCCAGGCGCTGGCGCGTTCAAACAGCAGGGTGTCTTCCCTGGGGCTGGCGTGACTCATCCGTTGTCCCTGTCGTTGTGCAGCGGATCCGATCCGAGTTCCTGGCGCAGGCCCTGCAGGGCGCGGGCGATATGTTTTTCCACGGTCTTGGCGGTGATTCCACAGTGCCGCGCGATCTGCGTATAGCTCATGCCGGTGATCCGGTTGAGCAGGTACACCTCGCGCGCGCGCTCGGGCAGCTTGAACAGGGCCTGCCGCAGCAGGGACAGCATCTGCCCGGACTCGGCCTGGCGCAATGGATCGGGCGACGTGCTGGAGGGCTCGTCGCCGCCATCGTGTTCGGCAAGGGACAGGTGTGGCCGCGACTGCGACGAGCGGCCACGGTCTGCCAGGCGGTTGCGGGCGATACGATACAGCAGCAACCGCAGCTCGTCGGCACTGTGCGCGCGATAGCGGATCAGCCGCTCCATGCAGTCCTGCGCGATGTCCTCGGCATCCTCCGGCCCAACGCCGCGCGTGCGCAGGAAAGCGCACAACGGCGCGCGTTCTTCCCGTACGAACGCAATGAACGCGTCCGTCGGCACGGACAGGTCCGGCGCGCGATGGATCAGAGGAGAGGGGGTGGACAGGGCTGGCCTCGGGCGTCGGTGGCGGGTGCGTCTTCGAGTTTTACGCGACGATGACCGGATGGGGAAGAGTGTGCATGGCCCCTGATTTCATTGTGAATGCATTCATGTTTCGGGGGCTGGTGCGCTGGGGGAGTTTGCGCCGCCCGGACGTTGAACTCCTGACCCGTGTGTTGCGGGTGGAGAGAGAACGCATGAAACATTCGAAGTTGAGCCTGGCCCTGGCCGGGCTGATGGGCGTCACCGCCATGGCGGCGGTTGATGACGTCATGGCAATGAATTATCACGTGCGGGACGATCGCGTCTTCCTCAGCGGCGGCGTCACCGTTGCTGACGTGGTGGCGCTGCCCGCGCTGCTGGCCAAGGCACAGGCTGAAGGCCGTCCGATCCGCGAAGTCGTGCTGCGCACATCCAATGGTGGCGCGCTGATCGCCGGCGAGTGGCTGCAGGCGGTGATCCGCACCCAGGGCCTGGACACCATCGTGTCCGGCCACTGCATCTCGTCCTGCTCGATCATGCAGTCCGGTGGCGTCAACCGTTACCTCGGCGGCGATCTGCCACTGGTCGACTCGGTGCAGATCCACGCCGCCAGCAGTGGCGGCAAGATCACCTATGCGCCGTCAGCGCGCATGACCCAGATCTACACAGGCAACTACGGCGGCGGGATGGATGCGGGCCTGTTGCACAAGGCGATGTATGAAGTGGTTCAACCCAATGGCCTGCTGGTATTCCGCGACCCGGCGCGCACCACGGGTACGTCGGTCACCTTCGATCCGGATGGCAGCGGCAGCAAGCTGGAGTCGTTCCCGGGCCAGGACATCCGCGGCAACAACATCATCAACACGGCAGGCTATCGCGATCCGGGCGACACCCTCCGTGTCACCAGCAACGTCAGCGGCGACATCAACCCGGGCTACCTGCGCACCGCGCGCCAGCTGCAGGCCTTCGTCGACGACGATTTCGCGCGCTGGAATACCGACTGGGCCAGCACCTACATCAACGATGCGGTGAGCCTGTACAACGTCTCCACGCGGGGGGCGAACGGTATCGGCGCGCAGTCGTTGCAGCAGCTGCTCGCCGATCCCGACGTCCAGAATGAACTGCGCGGCCAGCTGCGGCTGGCCGATCTGGATGCCTCAACCCTGGCCAGTTCGGCGGGCGTGATCCGTGTCAGCAATGGCGCTACCTGGCGCACCGCCGCAACCACTGGCGCCGATTTCATTCTGGTGGACAACGGCACCATCGCACTGGAGGGTGGTGCGCTGCGCACCCCCGAGCTGCGCGTGATGCCGGGCAGCATCGTGGTCGGCCACGGTGATATCGCATCGGTCGGCACCGACAGCGATGCGCTGCTGGATGGCACCGGCCCGTCCTACCGCGAAGACGGCTTCAACCGCCTGCGCGTGTTCGGCACGTTGATGCCGCGTGGTGGCGATCTGGTGACCCACGGCTACGTCAACGTCATGCCCGGCGGGCAGGTGCTGTTCGATGTTACCGAAACCGGTGGTACCGGCAGTGGCCGCCTGCGCGTCGGCAGCTTCTACGATGGCGGCTCCGAGGAGGGCGCGCTGGTGATCGCGCAGGGCGCACATCTGGCGCTGAACGTGGCCCAGGGCTTCTATGCCGGCACCTACCGTCGCGACCTGGTGGAAGGACCGATCTACCAGGGGGGCTTCCAGGATGCCGTGCGGCTGGGCGATGCCGGCTACAGCGCCAGCGTCACGGCCGGTGAAGTGTTCCGCCCGCGCCACAATTCGCTGCTCAGCTTCAACGTCAACCAGACCGCCGACGGCCTGTGGCTGACCGCCAACCCGGGCTTCGATCAGCTGGGCCTGTTCGCCAACGGCACCTCCGGCGACGGCCTGGGGCGCGCGCTGGCCGCTGCAGCGGACCGCCAGGACAGCGGCCTGAAGTCGTTGCTCGGCGCGCTGCAGTTCACCGACCGCGATGTGATCGCACAGCAGGCTGGCGCCCTGCGCGGTGATGCGCATGCCAGCCTGCGCCTGGCCGACAATGCACTGATCGGCAGCATCGGCAACGTGGTGCAGCAGCACCAGGCAGCGATGCGCAGTGGCGGCGATGCAGACGGGTTGGCTTCGCAGGCGGCGCAGTCGGTGTCGGCGCAGCCGGGCATGCGCCATGGCAGCCTGTTCAACCAGCTGGCCATGCATCTGGTTGAACCGGCCGGCGAAGCTGCTGGCGACAGCGGCGTGGCGGGGCGCAGCCATGGCCTGTGGGCGCGCGGTTTCGCCAGCCATGGCCGCATCGACGCCGACGGTGGTGTGGCCGGCCTGAGCCACACTGTCGGCGGCATCGTGATCGGTGCCGATACCCGCGTGGCCGATGACCGCGTGACCCTCGGCGTGAGCGTGGCCGCCGCCGACATGTCGACCAAGGCCAGCGACGGCTCCGGCTTCAGTGGCGACGTACGCGCGCTGGATGTGGGCGGCTACCTGGATGCGACCTATTCGCGGGGCTACCTGTCGGCGGCCGTGCGCTACACCGACCTGCGGCATGACACCCGCCGCAGTGTCGGCGGCATTGATGGGCTGCAGCAGCCTCTGCGCGCGAAGTACAGCAACGATGCCATCTCGGCACGGGTGGAGCATGCGTTCTCCTTCACCACTGGAAAGGGTCTGGTGATCCAGCCGCTGCTGCCGGTGGTGGACTACGCACGGACCTCGGCCACCCGTTTCAATGAAGGGCAGGGCGCCGGTGCGCTGGTGGGCCGCAGCGGCAGCCTGGAGAGCATTCGGGTGGGTGCCGGCCTGCAGCTGTTCAAGACCTTCGAAGGCAACAACGGTGAGCGCATCACCCCGCGTGCCCGCGTGGTCTGGCAGAAGGAGCTGGGCGATTCGCAGGCGCGCTACAGCACCGGCTTTGCTGCGGCCCCGGACCTGGTGTTTGGTGCCAGCAGCCAGGCCGTGGGCGAGCAGGTGCTGGCCTGGAACGTCGGCGTGACCAGTCGCGCCAGCGAGCGCCTGTCGATCATGGCCGACTACGTGGGTGAGCGCCGCGACGGGCAGATCCAGAACGGCGTGATGCTGGGCCTGGGCTACCGGTTCTAAGGGGCACTCGGTCCCGGCGATATCCGTATCGCCGGGACCATCCCATCAGGGCAGGTGCTGCGGTATGGTCGGCAGGGAATTCCAGCCAGGCCTGTCCATGCAGATCGCCGTTTTCAGTGCCCGCCCCTACGATCGTCGCTTCCTCGACGAGGCCAACCAGCGCGATGCGACCGGGCAGGGCTTTGCATTCGTGTACTTCGATGCCGCGCTGGACGTGCATACCGCTGCGTTGGCACAGGACTGCGCCGCGGTATGCGTGTTCGTCAATGACCGCCTCGACGCGCCGGTTCTACACGCGTTGCATGCGCTGGGCGTACGCGCCATCCTGCTGCGCTGCGCCGGCTTCAACAATGTGGACCTGGCCACCGCGAAAGCGCTGGAGCTGTTCGTCGCACGGGTGCCGGCCTATTCCCCCGAAGCCGTGGCCGAGCACGCGCTGGCGCTGGTGATGACGCTCAACCGGCAGACCCATCGCGCCTACAATCGCGTGCGCGAGGGCAACTTCATGCTCGATGGCCTGCTCGGCCGCACTCTGCATGGGCGCACGGTCGGCATCGTCGGCACCGGCAAGATCGGCCTGGCCACCGCGCGCATCTTCCACGGCATGGGCTGCACCGTGCTGGGGCATGACCCGTATCCATCGCCGGCCTTCGCCGGCGTGGGCGACATGGTTGAGCTGGATGAACTGCTGGCGCGCGCCGACATCGTGTCGCTGCATTGCCCGCTGACGCCCGATACCCAGCACCTGATCAACGACGCCTCACTGGCGCGGATGAAGACCGGCGCGATGCTGGTCAACACCTCGCGCGGCGCGCTGGTCGATACCCATGCGGTGATCCGCGCGCTGAAGTCGCGGCGGCTGGGTCATCTGGCCATCGACGTCTACGAGCAGGAAAGCGCGCTGTTCTTCCAGGACCTGTCCGGCGAGATCATCGACGACGAGGCCTTCCAGCGCCTGATGACCTTCCCCAACGTGCTGGTGACCGGCCATCAGGGCTTCTTCACCGTAGAGGCGCTGCAGGAGATCTCGGCAATCACGCTGGGGAACCTGCGGGATTTCGCCGAGGGGCGGGTGTGTGCGAACCGGGTGGAGACATCGCTGAGATGATTGGAAGTCATGAGGGGTGTGCGTTTTCATACCTATCATTGAGGGGCGCAGATGAAACGCTTAGTCACCTTGAAAGTTGGGCTGCTGTTTTCATTGCTGATGGCGGGCGGCTGTGCAGCGAAGGAGCCCCGAGGTGAGAAGAGGTTGGAAGGGCTAGAAAGATGCGTGACGACAATCGAGACTTACGTCCAAGAGACGAGGGGATGGAAACGGGAGATGTATCGCATTGCGGAGGAGTCTTCCGGCACCGCAGATATTGGCTTCTCAGTCCAGCACGTCCATGACAGGGTTCTGCTGCCAGAAGGTGGACTGAAGTCATTTCATGTTGATCTCGACCAGCGATGTTCCAGGGTCATCCGTGAAAGCCACTATCAGTAGCTGGTAGCGGCTTGTTGGCCCATGAAGAGGGTAGATGCGCGGCCATTGACCGCATGTTGCTTGTAGTCCTACAATGCCCAGCTAGGCCGGAATAGCTCAGTTGGTAGAGCGGCGCATTCGTAATGCGTAGGTCGCAGGTTCGACTCCTGTTTCCGGCACCAGTTGCATGAAAAGCCCCGGCTCAGGTCGGGGCTTTTGTTTGGGCGTCTAGCAGCGGGATTCCATCAACGGCCTGCCATCCTCGCGTCACGCGCCAGCCACCACGCCAGCTGCCGGAGATAACCACCTGCTGCTCCCGCCGATGCGGCGATCAGCAGGCGTGCGAGCACTCTGATCCCGCGCGCGGCCCGCTCCCGCACCCAAGGCAGTACCGCCACCACCTGCGCACCCAGCAACAGCATCAGCACGTCCAGCCCCAGCGCATCCACCACCGGTAACAACGGCAGCAGATCCGGATTGCAGGCCAGCATGATCACCAGTGCAGCACCCAGCACGGCCATCAGGCGGCGCCCGGCGGGCAGGGTGGTCCAGCGCATCAGGCGGTTGTTCAGGCGCACGGCATTCCTCGTGTCATCTGCGGGAATCCTCATCAGGCCCGATCGGCCGCACCGGCTGCCGCAGCACGGTTTTCAACCGCGCTGCGTCGGTCCTGCGCGGGTCACTCAGGTAGATCTCATGATGGGGGCCGGCAAAGGTGTATCCCAGTGCGGGCATCACTTCGTCATGCAGCTGCGCCAGGACGGGTCCCTCGTCGTCGTAGGCGCCCACGTGCAAGGTCTGCAGGCTGGGGCCCTCGGCAAGGACTTCATGGCGGAGGCTGGGCGGCGCATCTCCCAGCTTCGCGCGCGCCTTTCCGATCGCCGCTTGCCACTGCGCAGGGCCGATGCCCTCGGGTGTGCGGATCATTACGGTCCAGGCCCACTCATCCTTGCGCCGTGCGACGAAGCTGGCTGGGTCCTCGGCACTCCAAAGCGCTTCCAGCGGTGGTACCACGTAGTCGCGCCCTTCGGCCTTCAGCGCGAACTTCAGTGCATAGCTCACCGAATACAGCCACTGCACGGCCTGCAGGTAGGCGGGGGCCGTGTTCGGGTCGCCGCGACCATCGACCATCACGTAGGGAATGGGCGGTACATCCACGCGTACGAACCTGCCGGCGGGCGGTTGATAGAGCGCCCGGTCACGCTTTTTGAAGTCGATCTTGTCCACGGGCCTTCCTCCTGCGCCGAGCATCCCACGCCAGGCTCCCGCCAGCACGCCTGAACAGGTTCAGGTGACTTTGCCGAACGAGGGCGGACTGCCGGCCAGCACCTGATGCCAGGATGCCGGCCGCGGGCGTCCTGCCCGCCGCGCCTGCGCGGTGCGACAACGTGTCGCAGCCAGAATCGGGCCTTTCCTGCGCTCGATCAATGTCAATGCCTTTCTTAAATGGTGGGTGACGGCCTAAAATTGAAAGGCTGACTCGACCCCACCTCCCTGCCTGTCTTCCGGACCGGTGGGACCGGCTTTGGCCGGAACAGGCAGGGACGGGGAACGGCATTCCCTCGCAATTGGATCGACCGATGATTCCGTTGAAAACCCTTGGGCGCTGGTTGCGCCCGGGCCTGCTGCTGTCGTTGCTGGTGATGCTCACCGGCTGCGATGCCGTGGCCATCCTCAGTCCGAAGGGCCAGATCGGCCAGGATGAGAAGACCCTGCTGATCACGGCCACCGTGCTCATGCTGCTGGTCGTCATCCCGGTCATCATCATGACCCTGACGTTCGCGTGGAAGTATCGCGCCTCCAACACCAAGGCCCGTTACGAGCCGAAGTGGTCCCACTCGACGGCGATCGAGGTGGTGGTGTGGTCCATTCCCTGCATGATCGTGCTGGTGCTGGCGGTCCTGACCTGGCGTTCGTCGCACGCACTGGACCCGTATCGTCCGCTGGATTCGGACGTCAAGCCGGTCACCATCGAGGCGATCTCGCTGGACTGGAAATGGCTGTTCATCTATCCGGAAGAGAAGGTGGCGGTCGTCAACGAAATCAAGTTCCCGGTCAACACGCCGCTGAACTTCAAGATCACGTCCGATTCGGTGATGAATGCCTTCTTCATCCCGCACCTGGGCAGCATGATCTACTCGATGGCTGCGATGGAGACCAAGCTCCACCTGATCGCCAACGAGACCGGTGAATTCCCGGGCATGTCCTCGCACTACAGCGGCGCGGGCTTCGCCAAGATGCACTTCACCGCCTACTCGGTCACCGATGCCGAGTACCGCCAGTGGCTGGACCAGGTCCGCGCCGGCGAGCAGACCCTGGACAAGGCCTCGTTCAAGGCCCTGGGTGAAGCGCGCAACGCCGAGTGGTATCCGGTCACTTACTTCGGCAAGACCGAAGAAGGCCTGTTCGACTGGGTCATCGCCAAGCACATGGGCGACAACAAGCATTACGGCATGAAGCACTCGCATGCCGGTGCCGCCGCTGCCGATGCCGCCACCCATGAAGCGCACGAGGGCCATGCCCCGAGTGACGCGCATGATTCCAAGGAATCGGGTGAAAACCTGGATGCCACCGAACACGAACACGCAGGCCATGCCGGCCACGCGGGTTCGGGAGAATGAACATGTTGGGAAAACTCTCTCTTGAGTCGATCCCCCACGATCCGATCGTGCTGACCACCCTGGTCGGCGCGGTTCTTGGTGGCCTGGGCGTCGTCGCCCTGATCACCAAGTTCAAGCTGTGGGGCTATCTGTGGAAGGAGTGGTTCACTTCGGTGGATCACAAGAAGATCGGCGTGATGTACCTCATCGTCGCCTTTGTCATGCTGCTGCGCGGTTTCTCCGACGCCATCATGATGCGTACCCAGCAGGCCATCGCCGTCGGTGGTTCCGAGGGTTACCTGCCGCCGCACCACTACGACCAGATCTTCACCGCCCACGGCGTGATCATGATCTTCTTCGTGGCGATGCCGCTGATCACCGGCCTGATGAACCTGGCCGTGCCGCTGCAGATCGGTGCGCGCGACGTCGCGTTCCCGTTCGTCAACTCGCTCAGCTTCTGGCTGTTCGTGTCCGGTGCGGTGCTGATCATGCTGTCGCTGTGGATCGGTGAGTTCGCTGCCACCGGCTGGCTGGCGTTCCCGCCGTTGTCGGGCATCGAATACAGTCCAAGCGTCGGCATGGACTATTACATCTGGGGTCTACAGGTGGCGGGTTTGGGTACCACGCTCAGTGGTATCAACTTCTTCATCACCATCCTCAAGATGCGCACCCCGAGCATGAAGCTGATGCAGATGCCGGTGTTCACCTGGACCGCCCTGGTGACCAACGTGCTGATCGTGGCCGCGTTCCCGGTGCTGACCATCACCCTGGTGCTGCTGACCCTGGACCGTTACCTGGGTACGCACTTCTTCACCAATGACGGTGGCGGCAACGCCATGCTGTACATCAACCTGATCTGGATCTGGGGTCACCCGGAGGTGTACATCCTGGTCCTGCCGGCGTTCGGTGTGTTCTCCGAAGTCATCGCGACCTTCTCGCGCAAGGCGCTGTTCGGCTACAAGGGCATGGTCTACGCCACCGCCTGCATCGGCGTGCTGTCGTTCATCGTGTGGCTGCACCACTTCTTCACCATGGGTTCGGGTGCCAACGTCAATGCCTTCTTCGGCATCACGACGATGATCATCTCGATCCCGACCGGCGTGAAGATCTTCAACTGGCTGTTCACCATGTTCCGCGGTCGCGTGCACTTCACCACCCCGGTGCTGTGGACCATCGGCTTCATGGTCACCTTCGTCATCGGCGGCATGACCGGCGTGATGCTGGCGATCCCGGCCATCGACTTCGTGCTGCACAACAGCCTGTTCCTGATCGCCCACTTCCACAACGTCATCATCGGCGGCGTGGTGTTCGGCATGTTCGCCGGCATCACCTACTGGTGGCCGAAGATGTTCGGCTTCCGCCTCAATGAGTTCTGGGGCAAGTGCGCGTTCTGGTGCTGGTTCATCGGCTTCTACGTGACCTTCATGCCGATGTACGTGCTGGGCTTCATGGGCATGACCCGTCGCCTGCAGAGCACGGTGAACCCGGCCTACGAGCCGTTGCTGCTGGTTGCCGCCTGCGGCGCGTTCATCGTCGGCGCCGGCATCCTGTGCCAGATCATCCAGGTGGCCGTGTCGATCCGCGATCGCAAGAAGACCGTCGACCTGACCGGCGATCCGTGGGATGCCCGTACGCTGGAGTGGGAAACCTCTTCGCCGCCGGCCTTCTACAACTTCGGCACGCTGCCGGAAGTCACCGAGCTGGACGATTTCTGGGAACGCAAGCAGCGGGGTGAAGCCTGGCCGAAGCCGGCCAAGTACACCGACATCCACATGCCGCGCAACACCGGCACGGGCGTTGTCATCGGTGCCTTCAGCCTGGTGTTCGGCTTCGCGATGATCTGGCACATCTGGTGGCTGGCCATCGTCGGCTTCGTCGGCATGATCGCCACGTTCATCTACCGCACCTTCGACCAGGACGTGGACTACTGGGTCCCGGCCGCCGAGGTGGAACGCATCGAGAACGAACACCGCAAGCACCTGGAAGCCCAGGGCCTGGTGAAGTCGGAGCTGAAGGCATGAGCACCAATACCTCGACCCTGAGCCACGGGCACGCCGCGCACGCGGCGGCCCATGGCCATGACGACCACGAGCACCACGATACCGGCGGCAACACCGTCTTCGGTTTCTGGGTGTACCTGATGAGCGACTGCCTCATCTTCGCCTCGCTGTTCGCCACCTACGTGGTGCTGGCGGGCGGTACCGATGGTGGTCCCACCGCGAAGGACCTGTTCGAGCTGCCGTTCGTGGCGTGGGAAACCGCGCTGCTGCTGACCTCGTCGCTGACCTTCGGCCTGGGCATGATTGCCATGCACCGCAAGCAGATGGGCCAGATGTACCTGTGGCTGGGCATCACCTGGCTGCTGGGCTTCGGCTTCATGTGCATGGAAGTGTGGGAGTTCCAGCACCTGATCCATCAGGGCTACGGTCCGGACCGCAGTGCCTTCCTGTCGGCATTCTTCGCCCTGGTCGGTACCCACGGCCTGCACGTCAGCGCCGGCCTGCTGTGGCTGCTGGTGATGTTCGTGCAGCTGAAGAAGTACGGCCTGACCCCGACCAACAAGACCCGCATGGCGTGCCTGAGCCTGTTCTGGCACTTCCTGGACCTGATCTGGATCGGCGTGTTCTCCGTCGTCTACCTCAATGGAGCGCTGTAATGGCACATGACAACCATGCACACGACCACGGCACCGGCGGCGAAAGCCACGGCAGCGTGAAGTCGTACCTGATCGGCTTCGTGCTGGCGGTGGTGCTGACCGTCATCCCGTTCTGGATGGTGATGTCGGGCGATTTCTCGCGCACCGTCAACGGTGTGGTGATCGCAGTCACCGCGGTGCTGCAGATGCTGGTCCACCTGGTGTTCTTCCTGCACCTGGATCGTTCTTCGGAAAGTCGCTGGAACGTCAACGCTGCGGCCTTCACCGTCGTGGTGATCGGCATCATCGTGATCGGCACCCTGTGGGTCATGCACAACATGAACGTGCACATGATGCACTGACGTCCTCGCGACGTTGCCACGCAGAAAGGCCGCCCTCGGGCGGCCTTTCTGTTGGCGGATGGATGGGGTCGGATCCCTGTCCGCAGGGCAGGGCTCTGACCCCGGGGCCCGGGTAGATCCACGCCATGCGTGGATGGAGTTGCGTGGATGGGGTCAGAGCCCATGCCGCAGGCAAGGGCTCTGACCCCGAAACCGGGGCCTCACCCCACCCGGCGCAGGAACTCTTCGGCCTCCATCGGCCGGCCCAGATGGTAGCCCTGCAGCTGGTCGCAGCCGAGCTCGCTCAGGTACTCGCGCTGCGCCTGGGTCTCCACGCCCTCGGCCACCACCTGCAGCTGCAGGGTGCGGCCCAGCGCGATGATTGACGAGACAATGGCGGCGTCCTCGTCATTGCGTTCCAGGTCGTGCACGAACGCACGGTCGATCTTCAGTTCGGTGGCTGGCATCCGCTTGAGGTAGAGCAGGCTGGAATAGCCGGTACCGAAATCATCGATGGCGATGTGCACGCCCATTGCGGTCAGGTCGCTGAGGATCGCCAAGCTGGCATCGACGTCCTTCATCGCCGTGGTCTCGGTGATCTCCAGGGTCAGCCGTGCCGGTTCGATCCGGTGCCGCTCCAGCACCTCGCGCACGCTGTCCAGCAGTGCCGGCGAGGCGAACTGCAACGGCGATAGATTCACCGCCATTGTCCATTCCGCATGCCCGGCATCGTGCCATGCCCGCAGTTGCGCGCAGGCCTGGTCCAGTACCCAGTCACCGATCGGCAGGATCAGGCCGCTGCGTTCGGCGATCGGAATGAACACATCCGGCGCCAGCAGCCCCAGCTCCGGGTGCTGCCAGCGCAGCAGCGCCTCGGCGCCGGTGGCCGGTGCGCCCGCGGCCGGAAATTTGGGCTGGTAATGCAGGATCAGTTCGTTGCGGGCGATGGCCTTGCGCAGGTCCTGCAGCAGGCGCAGCTGGCGATTGGCACTGAGCTGCATCGAGGGGGTGAAGAAGGTATAGCCGTTCCGCCCGGTCTCCTTGGTGTGGTACATCGCCGCATCGGCGTGCGCCATCAGCTCGCGCTCGTTGCTGGCGTCATCCGGATACAGGGCGATGCCCAGGCTGGCGCTGACCTGCAGTTCGGCCGCATCCAGCGTGAACGGCTCACCGGCGGCGGCAATGATGCGCTCGGCCACCACTACCGCATCGTCGGGAATATCGATGGCCAGCACGATCACGAACTCGTCGCCGCCGAGGCGGGCGAACGTGTCCTGCGGGCGCAGCAGGCCGCCGATGCGCTGCGCCACCGCCACCAGCAGGCGGTCGCCAAGCTGGTGGCCATAGGCATCATTGACCGCCTTGAAGCCATCCAGGTCGCAGAACATCACCGCCACCGCATGATTGCGGCGCCGCGCCTTCTCGATGGCCTGCTCGATGCGGTCCTGCAGCAGCATGCGGTTAGGCAGCTGGGTCAAGGGATCATGCAGTGCCGCCTGGATCAGCTTGTCGTTGGCGTGCGCCAGCGAATCGGCCAGCAGCCCGGTGCGCACGCGCATCTGCCGGTCGAACAGCGAGGCCACGAGGGCGATGCCCAGCGTGGCCACGGTGGTGACGATCACCAGCACCGCGAGCCAGCGCGTGTCGATGCCGCCACTGCCGACGGCGCCACAGATGCTGCCTTCGGGGAAGCGCGCCGCCGCCATGCCGGTGTAATGCATGCCGACGATGGCCAGGCCCATCACCAGCGATGCGAGCACGCGCAGGAGCAGGGTGTGGCGCTGCTCGGCGCGCAGGCGGAAGGCGATCCACAGGGCGGCGCCAGCGGCACCGATGGCCACCGCGATGGAGGCGGCAAACCAGCCCGGGTGGTAGTCGATGCCGGGCTGCATGCGCATCGCAGCCATGCCCAGGTAGTGCATGGCTGCGATGCCCAGGCCCATCAGCACGGCACCGGCCAGCAGCCGACGCCACGGCAGGGTGGGGCGCGACACCAGCCACAGCGCATAGGCGGAGGCGCCGATCGAGACCGCCAGCGAGTACAGGGTGATGCCGAGGTCGTAGCCCAGCGGAATCGGCAGGTCGAAGGCAAGCATGCCGATGAAGTGCATCGACCAGATGCCCAGGCCCATCGCCGCCGCACCCCCCGCCAGCCACCAGCGGGCCACGCGGCCCTCGGCGGTGGCCAGGCGCCCGGCCATGTCCAGCGCCGTGTACGAAGCAAGAATGGCCACCAGCAGGGAGATGATGACCAGGCTCTGACTGTAACTGCCAGTCATGTTGAATCCAGTGGGGGAGGAAGGGGGCGCCCGCAAGGCGCACGCCCGCGACCCCTATCGGCGCGGGTGGGCAGGACTTGAGCGGTCGCAGCAGCTGCGACCGGGCTCGGCTATCCTGCCACGCCTGTTCCCGTTGCTGGAAATCATCCGATGGCCAAAGCCCGCACCGCCTACGTCTGCAATGAATGCGGCGCCGAATTCAGCAAATGGCAGGGCCAGTGCACGGAGTGCAACGCCTGGAACTCGCTGTCTGAAATCGTGCTGGAGAGCGCGGCGGCGGCCAAGGCACCGGCGTCGCGGCGGGCGGGCTGGGCCGGCAAGATCGATCCGCCGAAGATCACCGCGCTGAAGGACGTGGAGCAGACCGAGCATCGCCGGGTCTCCACTGGCATCGGCGAGTTCGACCGCGTGCTGGGTGGTGGCCTGGTCGAAGGCGCGGTGGTGCTGGTGGGCGGCGACCCGGGTATCGGCAAGTCGACGCTGCTGCTGCAGGCGGTGGCGAAGATGGCGGCCGAACTGCCGGTGCTGTACGTCACCGGTGAAGAGTCGCTGGCCCAGGTGGCCGGCCGCGCGCACCGCCTGGAGCTGCCACTGGACGGGGTCAACGCGCTGGCCGAGACCGGGGTCGAGTCGATCCTGCAGCATGCCTCCAGGGCTGGGCCGCGGCTGATCGTGGCCGATTCGGTGCAGACCCTGTGGACCGAGAGCCTGACCGCTGCGCCGGGTTCGGTCAGCCAGGTCCGCGAGAGTGCGGCGCGGCTGGTGCGGTTCGCCAAGGAGACCGGTACTGCCGTGTTCCTGGTCGGCCACGTGACCAAGGAGGGTGGCATCGCCGGCCCGCGCGTGCTGGAACACATGGTCGACGCGGTGCTGTACTTCGAGGGCGAGAGCGGCAGCCGCTTCCGCCTGTTGCGCGCGTTCAAGAACCGCTTCGGTGCGGTCAACGAGCTGGGTGTGTTCGCGATGGGCGACAAGGGCCTGAAGGAGGTCTCCAACCCCTCGGCGATCTTCCTCTCCGGCGGCAGCACCCACCAACCGGGCAGCTGCGTGATGGTCACCCGCGAGGGCACACGGCCGCTGCTGGTGGAGGTACAGGCGCTGGTCGATGCATCGCCGCTGTCGAACCCGCGCCGTGTCGCGGTCGGCCTGGAGCAGAACCGCCTGGCGATGCTGCTGGCGGTGCTGCATCGCCATGGCGGCGTACTGGTCGGCGACCAGGACGTGTTCGTCAATGTGGTCGGTGGCATCCGCGTGCAGGAGACTGCCGCCGATCTGCCGGTGCTGCTGGCGGTGTTGTCGTCGCTGCAGGATCGGCCGCTGGCGGAGAAGACCATCGCCTTCGGTGAAGTGGGCCTGTCCGGCGAGATCCGCCCGGTGCCCAATGGCGAAGACCGCCTGCGCGAGGCCGCCACCCATGGCTTCAAGCGCGCCATCGTGCCCAAGGCCAATGCGCCCAAGGGCGGTTCGGTGAAAGGCATGGAGGTGATCGCGGTGGAACGCCTGTCCGAGGCCATCGACGCGGCGTGAGGCCGGCTCTACAAACGTCAATCACGGCAACGGTCAGCTTCCTTGTGCTAGTTTTTCCCGCTCGACGAAGACGCCCTCTGGCGTCTTTCCGTGCCCAGGAGTAAACGATTACATGCAGGACACCGCACTCACCGCCCCCAACGCCGAGATCCGTCGCGCCGGGGTCGATCTCAATGGACTGATGACGGTGCTGGGCAAGCACCTGTATTCCACCCCGGTGGTGGCGCTGCGTGAGCTGGTGCAGAACGCGCATGACTCGATCATCCGCCGCCGCATCGAGCAGCCCGGTGTTGACGTGCCTTCGCGCATTTCGGTGCAGGTTGATGCCGGTGCCGGCGTGCTGCGCATCACCGATACTGGGGCCGGCCTGACCCGCCAGGAGATCCACGATTACCTGGCCACCGTCGGCGTCGGCTACACCCGTGGCCTGCGCCAGGGCGGTGAGGACGATGAAGGGCTGATCGGCATGTTCGGCCTCGGCTTCCTGTCGGCCTTCGTGCTGGCGCGCCGGGTCAGTGTGCGAACCACCTCGTACCAGGCGCCGGATCTGGGCCATCTGTACGTGTCCAGCAACGCCGAGCAATACACCGTCAGCGAAGTGCCTGCACGCGCGGTCGGCACCGAGGTGGAGCTGGAGCTGCATCCGGACTTTCTGCCGCTGGCCAACGAGGCGCGCCTGCATGAGGTGCTGGGCCGCTACTGCGCGTTGCTGTCCGAGCCGATCTTCATCGGTGCTGCGGGCGAGGCGCTCAATCCCGAGCCGCCGCCGTGGCGCGGCCAGGGGGATGTCGCCGTGCATCCGGTGCAGGCGCGTCGGCAGGCGCTGCAGTTCGCAGCGCGGTTCGAGCACGATTTCGAACCGATCGTCACCGTGCCGCTGCGCGCCGATGGCAACAGCGATGCCACTGGCCTGCTGTGGGTGCAGGATGGCGCCACCTATGGCACCAGCGACAACCGCAACCTGTCGGTGTTCGTGCGTGGGATGCTGCTGGATGACGACGCGCGCGACCTGTTGCCGCCGTGGGCCGGATTCATCGGCGGAGTGATCGAATCCTCGCGGTTGACGCCCACCGCCAGCCGCGAAGACCTGCAGCGCGATGACCAGTACCGCGCGGTGCAGCATGCACTGCTGGAGGCGCTGATCGACGGCCTGGCCGACGTTGCGAAGCAGCAACCGGAAGCCTGGCGGCGCGTGCTGACCCGCCACAACGAGGCCCTGCTGGGTGCGGCACTGTGCGATGAGCGCCTGTTCGAACTGCTGATGGAGCATGTGCGGGTACCGACCTCGCAGGGCGACCTGCCGGCCAGTGCGCTGCCGGCGCGCGGTGCCGTGCATGTCATCCTCGACAACGGCGGCGGCTTTGAAGAGATGCTGTTCCGCGCGATGGGCGTACCGGTTGCGCATGGCCATCGCTACGCGGTGGTGCCGTTCCTGCGGCGCTGGGCCCAGGCCAAGGGCCTGCGCCTGGTCGAGCTCGGCACCGAGCAGGGCAACCGCGCACTGTTCCGCAGTGATGACAGCCTCGACGAGGCGCAGCTGGCGTGGCTGCGCGAACAGCTGGGCGACGGCGAGCAGCTGCTGCCCGCACGTTTCAGCCCGGAGGCGCTGCCGGTGGTGGTGGTGCCCGACCGCGAGGCCGAGCTGAAGCAGCGGCTGGAAGACGACGAGAACGACAAGCGCGTCTCGATGGCCGCGCTGCGCCTGGCGCGCCAGTTCACCGCGCGCATCGAATCACGCGCACCCTCGCGGCTGTACCTCAACCTCGACAACCCGGCGGTGCAGGCACTGCTGCGCGCCCAGCGCGAGGGCCACCCACAGGCCGAGGCCGCAGCCCGCCTGCTGCGCTCGCTGAAAGTCATCGTCGCCGCGCAGGGCCGCCCGCTGGCACGCGCGACCGCTACGCCGGGCCCGGATCTCAATGGTGCTTTCACCGATATCGCCGGTGCCCTGCAGCAGATGCTGCGCTGAGCACCGCACCCTCTCATCCAGCCTTCGCTAGACAGGAGCAATTATCCCCATGGACATCTGGAACTGGGTCGAAAAGCTGCAGGGTGACCTGCGCCAGGCCGGCCAGGCGCAGAACGCGCACCTGCTGAACCGTCTCGCCGACGAGGTCAGTGAACTGCAGATCGACCGCGTCGATGCCCTGCTGCCCGAAGCACGCGCCCTGGGCAAGGCGCTGGACAACCCTTGGGTTGACGTCTATGTCGGCCACTGGGCGCTGCGCAACCGCGTCGGCAACCGCGTGGAAGGCGAGAGCGCACTCGGCGAAGCCGTAGCGCTGTTCGAGCGCGCGCACCGCGAGGACACCCTGGAATGCCCGCAGTCGATCTGCGTGACCCAGGACCTGGCCGCCTGCTACGGCAACATCGATGGCCCGGGCTGGGTGCCCGAGCGCATCGAGGTCTGCGACGAAACCCTTGGCCGCATCGATCCGAGCTGGGCCTGTTTCCAGTGCCTGAGCTGCGAGAAGGCCGATGCGCTGCTCGATGATGGCCGTGGCCAGGAGGCGCTGGATTACCTGCAGGTGCAGGCCGATGCCGTGGAAGCCTGTGGCAAGGAAGTGTTCGACAGCTTCCCCGAGATGCAGATCAAGATCCTGCTCGCTGTCGGCCGCGCCGACGAGGCACTGGCGCTGATCGAGAAGCGCGAGGCCGAAGTGGCAGCCTCCGGGGAGTACGAACCGGCCAACTGCACGGTGCCGCGTCGCTTGTCCAAGGCCTGGGCGCTGGCCCAGCTGGGCCGCGACGAAGAGGCGCTGCAGCAGCTGGTGCCGTGGAGCGAGCTGACCCCGAACTACTGGCGGCTGTGGGCAAACACCGCCGCAGCACTGTGCCAGCGTGATCCCGCGCGCAATACGTGGGATCTGGGCACGCGCTTCAACACCATCATCGAGCACTTCGCACGGGTCGGTTCGCACCGCCTGCTGATCGAAGTCGCGGCGCTGAGCCTGGAGCTGGCGCTGCAGCGTGGCGCGCGCTGGGTCGCACTGCGGCAGCTGGAACTGGCCCGCACCCATCTGGCGCAGCTGCGCCAGGATCGGGGTGCTGCGGCGCTGGTGGCCGGCCTGGCCGCGCGCATCGAGGCATTGCCGGACGTCGCGCCGCTGCCGGTGCCGGCGGGCGAGCTGCTGGCATGGCTGGACGCGCAGGGCGAACAGAACCAGTCGCGCGATCCCGAGCGCGAAGCGCAGTGGTTGCTGCAGGCGCATGCCGAGCTGCCCGATGACGAGGCGCTTGCCGAGATGGCTGCCTCCGCGCTGAATGCCTGCGGCGCGCAGGCCGAGGCGCGGTCGCTGCTGTGGCGGTTCGTACGCGGCCATACCCAGCACGATGGCCCCGCGGCCTACACGCTGATGCGCTGGCTGGCCGAACAGGGCGACGACGACGGACTGCGCCAGCTGGCCGATCTCTATCGCGGCAGCGTGCCGGTGTTCGCGCACTGGTGCGAGGTGCAGCGTGCACGCCGCGTGTCCGACTGGCCGGCGCTGGAGCAGGCGGCCCGATCGCTTCTGGAGCTGTCTCCGGGCTCGCACGGCGCGCGCGGCACGCTGGCGCGCATGTACATGGAAACCGGCCGTTTCAGCGAGGCCCAGGCCTGTTATGCACAGCTGGTGGAGCTGCTGGAGGAGCCCAATGCCGCGCATTGGGACCACATGAGTGCAGCCAGCGCGGCGCGCGACTGGGACGCGGTGCGCCGCTCGGCGGCGGCGATCGGCATGGAATTGTCCAGCCAGGATGGCGTGGTCGAGGAGCCGTGGGGCTGGGTGATCATCCGCAGCGAAGAGAACGGCGAACCGATGGAGTACTACGCCCGTCGCAGCGGTCCGGTGACCGCGCGCATCGTCGAGAACGCGCCGTCCAACCGCGCCCAGCAGGTGGGTGACTGGGTGGTGTTCGATGCCGCGCTGGTGCATCCGGCCCCGGAGGAGGAGGAAGCACGCGAGCATTTCATCCCGACCTATGCGCAGGTGCATGTACTGGAGCGCGGCGGTTTCGCCCGCAGCTGGATGATCGATGGCGCGCACCCGGGCGAAGAGGCCTGGAATGCCTTCGTCGAGGCGGCCGAAGCACAGGGCTGGAAGGTGTGGTCACACAGCCGGCCGGACTACACCGTCACCGACCCCGATGTGGAAGAGGGTACGCTGCCCGGCCTGCTGTTCACCGTGGCCCAGCCGCAGGACCACGCACCGCTGGCACTGCACCGCTTCCTGCAGCAGCACACCGCGACGTGGCCGCATCCGCATTGCTGGCTGCGCCTGGCTGAAGCCTGTGACCAGGATCGCCAGCCGCATCTGGACGTGATCGAGCGTTACGGGTTGTAGGCCGGATATCGGGTAGTGCCGGCCGCTGGCCGGCAGCACCGGGAGATCCTGTATTGCCGGCCAGCGGCCGGCACTACCTCAGGGAAAAATACATGCGAAAGACAGGGATGTTGATGATCGCCGGGCTGCTGCTGGCCCCTGCCGTGCAGGCGTCACCCGCCTGCCAGGAACCAGAGGCGGTGGCCCGCGCCTTCTACCAGGCAACGACGGGCGATGGTGATCTGCTGGAGCCACCCCCGGCGCTGGTCAGCCCTGCCTTCGGCAAGGCACTGCGTGGAGAGCGCGCCTGCCAGCAGCGCGAAGAGGGCATCTGCACCATCGATTCGGATCCGTGGCTGGATGCGCAGGACGGTGACATCGAAACCCCGGTGCGCTACAGCTGGAAGGAGGCTTCGGCCTCCGCCGGCCAGGTCGAGATGCGCTATTCGGTGTGGAAGAAGGCCTACCTGACCCGCCTGCCGATGGTGCGCCACGGGCAGGGATGCTGGCAGGTTGATGACATCGTCACCAACAGTGGTCGTTCGGTGCGGAAGATCCTGGCCCAGCCTTGACGGTAGCGCCGGTGGGTGCCGACCGTTGGTCGGCACACCGCCTATCGCGAATGCCCGAACACCAGTTCGATCACGAACTGGCTGCCGAAGAAGGCCAGCAGCAGCAACAGCATCGCCGCCAGCGTCCAGTGCACCGCCTTCATGCCGCGCCAGCCGTAGCGCCGGCGGCCGATCAGCAGCACGCCGAACACGATCCACGACAGCACGCTCAGCACGGTCTTGTGCACCAGCTTCTGCGCCAGCAGGTCGTCGACGAACAGCACCCCGGTGACCAGGGTGAGGGTCAGCAGCGCGAAGCCGACGGTGATCACCCGGAACAGCAGTGATTCCAGGTCGGCCAGCGGCGGTAGCGCGCGCAGCCAAGGCCGGAACTCGCGGCGGCGCAGTGCGCGTTCCTGCAGCCACAGCATGATCGCCAGCAGCGCGGCGATGCTCAGCGTGGCGTAGGCCAGCAGGGCCAGCCAGGCGTGGCTGGCCAGGCGCCAGCCCAGCACCTTGCTCGGTTCGTGGCCGTAACCGTGGTAGGCCAGCAGCAGCACGGCGGCCAGCGGGAACACCACCACGCCCAGCGCCGACATCCGCCCGCGCGCGCCGACCAGCGAAGTCAGCCAGGCCATGCCCAGGCCGACCAGCGACAGTGCGGCGAAGAAGTGCATGTCCGGCCCGCCGTTGGTGCGCATCGCCACCATCACGTGGTAGCCGCCGTGCAGCAGCATGGCGGGCAGGGCCGGCCATAGCCAGATGGGGGAGCCGGTCGTCTCATCGCGGCCAAGCGCGCGCACCAGCAGGGCACTGGCAGCCAGGTAGAGCAGGACGGCGATGAGAACGATTGTCATCGTTGCAGTTTCGCATACCCCCGTGATGCTGGCGACGGCCCCGTGGCCGCAGTCCGGGGAGACAGCCAGACCCGTTATACTGTCTGCCTTATTGTCCCCCGCTTTCAGACAGGTTGCGCCGCATGTTCGAGTCCCTGACCCAGCGCCTTTCCGGCACCATCGAGCGCCTGCGTGGCCGCGGCCGCCTGACCGAGGAGAACATCCGCGAGGCGACCCGCGAAGTGCGCATCGCGCTGCTCGAAGCCGACGTTGCGCTGCCGGTGGTGCAGGCCCTGATCGAGCGCATCAAGGTGCGCGCGGTTGGCCAGGAAGTGCTGAAGTCGCTGACCCCGGGCCAGGCGCTGATCAAGGTCGTGCGCGACGAGCTGACTGCGGTGATGGGCGCTGAAGCCAGCGACCTGAACCTCAATGTGCCCGCTCCGGCCATCATCCTGATGGCGGGCCTGCAGGGCGCCGGCAAGACCACCACCGTGGGCAAGCTGGCCAAGCACCTGAAGGAAAAGCGCAAGAAGAAGGTGATGGTGGTCTCGGCCGACGTCTACCGTCCGGCCGCGATCGAGCAGCTGAAAACCCTGGCCGAGCAGGTGGGCGTGCTGTTCTTCCCGTCCAGCGCCGACCAGAAGCCGGAAGCCATCGTCCGCGCCGCCATCGACGATGCACGCAAGTCGTTCGTCGACGTGCTGCTGGTCGATACCGCCGGCCGCCTGGCCATCGACGAAGCGATGATGGCCGAGATCAAGGCCCTGCACGCTGCGGTGAATCCGGCCGAAACGCTGTTCGTGGTCGACGCCATGACCGGCCAGGACGCGGCCAATACCGCCAAGGCCTTCGGCGATGCCCTGCCGCTGACCGGCGTGGTGCTGACCAAGACCGACGGTGACGCCCGCGGCGGCGCCGCGCTGAGCGTGCGCTACATCACCGGCAAGCCGATCAAGTTCGTCGGTGTCAGTGAAAAGCCGGAAGGCCTGGACGTGTTCCACCCGGACCGTATCGCCAGCCGCATCCTCGACATGGGCGACGTGCTGTCGCTGGTCGAGCAGGTCGAGCAGCAGGTCGACAAGGACAAGGCCGCCAAGCTGGCCGAGAAGGTCGCCAAGGGCAAGAAATTCGACCTGAACGACATGCGTGACCAGCTCGAGCAGATGCAGAACATGGGCGGCATCGGCGGCCTGATGGACAAGCTGCCGGGCCTGGGCAACATCCCCGACCATCTGAAGCAGCAGGTCAGCCAGGGCAAGGAAGTGCCGCGCATGATCGCCATCATCAGCTCGATGACCAAGAAGGAACGGCGCAATCCGAACCTGCTCAACGGCTCGCGCCGCGCGCGCATCGCCAAGGGCTCGGGCGTGACGCCGGCCGACGTCAACAAGCTGATGAAGCAGTACATGCAGATGGAAAAGATGATGAGCAAGATGGCCGGCGGTGGCATGAAGGGCATGTTGCGCAGCATGAAGGGCATGATGGGCGCCATGGGCGGCCGTGGCATGCCGTTCCGTTGATGACGGCCCCGTCCGCAATCTGATGTAGCGCCCGGGCCCACGCTCGGGCGGCGCCGCGAAGGCGGCGCAACGGGCCGCCGGGCAAGCTCGACGCCAGCCCCGTCCAGCGCGCACCATGGGGGCCTGTCCGAAACGATAGGCTTCCCACGCAGATGTCCGCTGTCACTTCCCGCGCCGAGGCGTTCTGCCGGCGCTTTGGCGTTTCCGTTCCGATCCTGCTGGCACCGATGGCTGGTGCCTGCCCGGTACCGTTGTCGGCTGCGCTGGCCAACGCCGGCAGCATGGGCGCAATGGGCGCGGTGCTGTCGTCGTCGGCCGATATCGGTCGCTGGATGGATGACTTCCGCGCAGCCTCCAGCGGTCCGGCGCAGGTGAACCTGTGGGTGCCGGACCCTGTACCGGCCCGTGACGTTGCCGCCGAGGCCGCCAGCCGCGCCTTCCTGGCGCAATGGGGCCCGGAGGTGCCGGCCAGCGCCGCCGAGGCCACGCCGGCCGACTTCGAGGAACAGTTTGCCGCACTGCTGGCGGCGCGTCCTGCGGTGGCCTCGACCATCATGGGCGTGCTGTTGCCGCGCCACGTGCAGCAGTTGAAGGATGCAGGCATTGCCTGGATCGCGTGCGCGACCACCTTGTCCGAGGCGCGCGCGGCACAGGACGCCGGTGCCGATGCGGTGGTGGCGCAGGGCGCGGAGGCCGGCGGCCATCGTGGTTCCTTCGATCCGGCGATGGCCGAGCGCCAGCTGGTCGGCCTGTTCGCGCTGCTGCCGCGCCTGGCCGATCACCTGCAGATTCCGGTGATTGCCGCCGGCGGCATCGCCGATGGCCGTGGTATCGCTGCCGCACTCGCCTTGGGCGCCAGTGCGGTGCAGATCGGCACCGCCTTCCTGCGCACGCCGGAAGCGGCGATCGCTTCGGCGTGGGCCGATGGGCTGGCCGCCAGCGAACCGGAAGACACCTGGCCGACCCGCGCCTTCAGTGGTCGCCTGGGCCGTGGCCTGGCGACGCCCTATGTGCGCGCCGCTGCCACAGAAGGCGCCCCCGCGCCGCGTCCATACCCGGTGCAGCGCGGCCTGACCGCCCCGATGCGCAGGCAAGCGGCACAGGAAAATCGTCTGGCGGCGATGCAGGCCTGGGCCGGGCAGTCAGCATGGATGGCGCCGGCACAGCCGGCCGCCGACGTGCTGCGCGGCATGTGGGAACAGGCGCAGGCATTGCTGCGATGACGCTGACCTGCAACGGCCTGCCGGCACAGGTGGAAGACCTGCTGCCGGCGCTGGTGAACTATGGCCACTTCACTTCGCTGCAGGTGCGTGGTAGTGCAGTGCAGGGGCTAGGCCTGCATCTGGCGCGGCTGTCACAGGCTACGCGCGAACTGTTCGGCAGCGAACTGGACACGGTGCAGGTG
Source organism: Stenotrophomonas sp. HMSC10F07 (assembly GCF_001807895.1). Taxonomy (NCBI): domain Bacteria; kingdom Pseudomonadati; phylum Pseudomonadota; class Gammaproteobacteria; order Lysobacterales; family Lysobacteraceae; genus Stenotrophomonas; species Stenotrophomonas sp. HMSC10F07. Next base: position 84,087 of record NZ_KV791344.1, on the reverse strand, counting down.
CAGGCGTGGATGGCGCAGGCATTGCAGCAGTCAGGGCAGGCCGATGCCTCGCTGCGGGTGACCGTGTACTCGCGCCGTTTTGATTTCCGCAATCCGCTGGCGGCGGTGCCGGTGGACGTCCTGGTGGCGGTGTCCGCGCCGATGACGCTGACCGCCTCCAAGCGTGTGCGCAGCGTGGCCTGGCAGCGCGAGATGCCGCAGATCAAGCATGTGGGCACCTTCGGCCTGTTCGCCGAGCGTCGCGCGGCGATGGCGGAAGGATTCGACGATGCGCTGTTTGTCACCGCCGATGGCGACGTGAGTGAAGGCAGCACCTGGAACCTGGCCGTGCACGATGGTGAACGGCTGCTCTGGCCGCAGGCGCCGGCCCTGCGCGGGACTGCCGAGGCACTGCTGAAGCAGCATTGGCCGGGGCCTCAGGCCACTCAGCCGCTGCGGCTGGCCGATCTGGCCGGCGTGAAGGCGGCTTTTGCCTGCAACGCCAGCGGGTTGTGGGCGCTGGAGGCCATTGACGGGCATGCCCTGGCCGGCTCCCAGGCGCTGGCTGAACAGGGCAGGGCGGTGCTGGCGGCGGTGGCCTGGGACAAATTGGGGTCAGATCCCTTTTGCGCCGCAAAGGGGATCTGACCCCGGGAGTTCATCCCCGGGGTTGGCCCGGCCGCGATCTGCCGCTATAATCGCCCGCTTACCTCGCCATCCTGGCGACTGGGCAATAGGAAAAACACCATGGTCAAGATTCGACTGACCCGCGGCGGCGCCAAGAAGCGTCCGTTCTACCACATCATCGTCACCGACGTGCGCAGCGCGCGCGACGGCCGCAACATCGAGCGCGTTGGCTTCTACAACCCGGTCGCCCAGGGCGCCGAGAAGCGCATCGAGCTGGACCTGGCCCGCGTTGACCATTGGGTCAAGAACGGCGCCCAGCCGACCGACAAGGTCCGCAACCTGATCAAGGAAGCGACCAAGTCCCAGGCCGCTGCGGCCTGATCCTGACGGGCCACGCTTCGGCGTGGCCCTCTTGGTTGAAGCAGATGAAAGATATCGAGCGCCGCATCCTGCTGGGCAGGGTAGTCGGCGCTTTTGGTGTGCGCGGCGAGATCAAGCTCGAGTCCTGGACCGAGCCACGTTCCGCCATTTTCCGTTACCAGCCGTGGATCGTGCGCAGCCCGTCCGGCGTGGAAACCACGGTTGAAGGTGTGCGCGGCCGCGACAGCGGCAAGCACCTGGTCGCCCGTTTCCCGGGCGTCGAGGACCGCGACGTGGTCGAAGCGATGCGCGGCACCGAAATCTACGTGGCCCGCAGTGCATTGCCGCCACCGAAGCCCGATGAGTATTACTGGGTGGACCTGGAAGGCCTGGATGTGAAGACCACCGAGGGCGTCGCCCTGGGCCAGGTCTCGCACCTGTTCAGCACCGGCGCCAATGACGTGGTTGTGGTCCGGGGTGACCGCGAGCGGATGATTCCGTTCGTGCAGCCCGACTTCGTCAAATCGGTCGATTTCGAGGCCAACCTGATCGTGGTCGACTGGGATCCCGAGTTCTGAGTGTGAGCATGCGTTTCGACGTCATCACCCTGTTTCCCGAGTTCCTCGCCCAGTCCGCTGGGTTGGGCGTGGTCGGGCGTGCACAGGAGAAGGGGCTGTTCAGCCTGCATGGCTGGAATCCCCGTGATTACGCCGAAGGCAACTACCGCCGCGTGGACGACCGTCCGTTCGGCGGCGGTCCGGGCATGGTGATGCTGATCGAGCCGCTGCAGGCCTGCCTGCAGGCGATCCGAGAGGCCGATCCCACCCCGGCGCGGGTGATCTACCTCAGTCCGCAGGGCGCGCCGTTGACCCAGGCCAAGGTGCGGGAACTGGCGGCGCTGCCGCGCATGGTCCTGCTCTGTGGCCGCTACGAGGGCATCGACGAGCGTTTCCTGGAGGCCAATGTCGACGAGGAAATCTCCCTCGGCGACTACGTGCTGTCCGGGGGCGAGCTGGGCGCGGCGGTGATCATCGACGCCGTGGCCCGCCTGCAGGACGGTGCCCTGAACGATGCGGAGTCGGCGGCGCAGGACAGCTTCGAGGGCGACCTCGGCCTGCTCGACTGCCCGCATTACAGCCAGCCGGCCCAGCACCCGCTGGGGGACGTGCCGGAGGTGCTGCGCTCGGGCAACCACGCGGCCATCGCCGCCTGGCGCCGCCAGCAGTCGCTGCTCCGGACCGCCCAGCGGCGCCCGGACCTGCTGGATGAACAGGCACTGGGCAAGGCCGACCGCAAACTGCTGGAGCAGGGCCGCCAGGCCCGGAACCAGAAGGCCAGCCCCTAGCGCAGGGCTGGCTTTATCGGCTATCATGGCCAATTCCCGCCAGCCCCGGTTGGCGCGCGCAGTACCCAAAACAAACGTGCAGCACAGTCCGGTGACTGCATGAGCCCACGTTGTCGATACGACACGCCCACCCGAACAAGAATCGGTGTAACCCATGAGCAAGCTGAACAAGTCCATCGTCGCGGAATTCGAATCCGCCCAGATCACCCGCGAACTGCCGAAGTTCAGCCAGGGCGACACCGTTGTCGTCAATGTGAAGGTGAAGGAAGGCAGCCGCGAGCGCGTGCAGGCCTACGAAGGCGTCGTCATCGCCACCAAGAATGCCGGCCTGAACTCCTCGTTCACCGTCCGCAAGATCTCGCACGGCTACGGCGTCGAGCGCGTTTTCCAGACCCACAGCGCCATCATCGACTCGGTCGAAGTGAAGCGTCGTGGTAAGGTCCGCGCCGGCAAGCTGTACTACCTGCGTGGCCTGGAAGGCAAGGCTGCCCGCATCAAGGAAGACCTGGCTGCCGCTGCTGCCGCCAAGGCTGCCCGTCTGGCCGACAAGGCCTGATAAACAACTTCGGTTGTTGCCGCGACGGCCACCTTCGGGTGGCCGTTTGCGTTTCCGGCATCGCATCGGCCACGATCAGCTGATGAGCGACATCAACCCGCGCTATCCCGCCGTGATCCAGTCGGCACTGCGCTTTCTCGACGGCAAGGGGCTGGCGCGCGTGCAGTCGGCGCCGCTGCTGCACCGCCTGCTATGGCGCCTGGGCATTGCCCTGCCGCCACCGATCCTGGCCGGCTTCGGCACCAATGCGCTGGTGCAGGGCCTGCTGTTCGGGGTGTTCTGGACCGCGCTGATGTGGCTGATGCTGTGGCAGGGCAGCGAGCGCCCGCTGGCGCTGTTGCTGGTGGCCGGCCTGTCGGCTGGCGTGCTGTTCGGTATCGTGATGGCAGCGCTGATGCGCTCGCTGCGCCGCCACCGCAAGCTGCCGGACTGGCGCCGGTTCCGCGCACGGCAGGCGGGCTGAGCCGATGGCGCACTGCGCCGTGACCACCGGGCGGGCCCGCGCTAGGCTGCAGCTTCATCCCGATGGACGTAGCGTGCGATGCCTGCCAAGCGAACCGCACCTTCCACTGCGCCCACGCTGCTGTCCGGTGGCAACCCGCAGATCGCCAAGGGCGAGGGCGATGCGCCGGTGCAGGCATACATCGCCGCCATGCCGGACTGGAAACGTCCGATCGGCGCGCGACTGGATGCATTGATCGAGCAGGCCGTACCTGGGGTGCACAAGGCGGTGAAGTGGAACTCGCCGATGTATGCGGTTGCGCCGGGCGAAGGGTGGTTTCTCGGCTTCCATTGCTTCACCCGCTACATCAAGGTGGCGTTCTTCCGTGGCGCGGCACTGGCGCCAGTGCCGCCCGAGCCGTCCAGGAGCGCCGATACGCGTTACCTGCACATCCCGCAGGACGGCCTGCTGGATGAGGCACAGTTCCTCGACTGGGTGCGCCAGGCCGCCGCGTTGCCCGGCGAGCGCATGTAACCCCGACCTTCTCATTCCTTTCCCGACGAGAGCTCCTGATGGCCACGCATGCCCCCAACCCGGCCGATGCCGGAACACCGGCCACCGAGTTGATCGATGCACGCATCGCCGAGTTGGCAGATTGGCGCGGTGAAACACTGGCACGCGTGCGTGCGTTGATCCATGAAGCGCTGCCCGACGTGCAGGAAACCCGGAAATGGCGGGGTACACCGGTGTGGGAGCACAACGGCATCCTGTGCACCGGCGAGACCTACAAGCAGGCAGTGAAGCTGACCTTCGCCAACGGTGCGGCGCTGGCCGATCCAAAGGGGCTGTTCAACGCAAGCCTGGACGGCAACACGCGGCGTGCGATCGACATCCATGAAGGCGCGATGCCGGATGCCGCTGCGTTCAAGGCGCTGCTGCGCGCGGCGGCGACGTTCAACGCGGCGAAGAAGAAGCGCTGACCGTCTTCTGTAGAGCCGAGCCCATGCTCGGCTGACAGGCCTGTGCGGACCAACGGTCCGCACCCACCTCAACGTGGCGGCACTACCGCTCCAGTGCCGCATCCGGGTCGGCCACCGGCGACGGTGGGCAGGCGGGAATCTCAGAGGGCGTGGCCAGTTCTTCGGCATGCGAGGGCTTGCCCATCATCTTCGCCTTGCGCCAGCCACCCCAGCGGTAATACGCCAGCGACAGCAGCATCGACACCAGCGAGCTGACCGGGAAGCTCCACCAGATCGCATCGGCGCCCCAGTACGGCTGCAGCAGTTCGGCGAACGGCACGCGCACGCCCCACAGCGAGCCGGCCAGGATCAGCAGCGGCGGAATCACCGCGCCGGTGGAGCGCACCACGCCGGAGATCACGAAGCTGACGCCGAAGAACAGGAACGAGCCGATCACTACGTGGTTGAGGTGGCGCGCGATCTCCAGCGCCTGGCTGGCCGGTGGCAGGAACAGCGCCAGCAGCTGGCGATCGAACACCACCAGCGGCAGGATCAACGCGCCGGTCAGCAGGAAGTTGAACAGCACGCCTTGGCGCGCGGTGCCGCGCACGCGGTCCCAGCGCTGCGCCCCCACGTTCTGTGCGGCCATCGAAGAGCACGCTGCACCGATCGCCATCGCTGGCATCTGCAGGTAGTTCCACAGTTGCAGGGCAGCGCCGTAGCCCGCGCCGGTGTCGGTCCCGTACTGGTTGACCATGGTCATCAGCAGGATCACCGACAGCGAGATCAGCACCATCTGCAGGCCCATCGGCACGCCCTTGACCACCAGCGCCTTGAGGATGGTCATGTCGAGCTTGAACAGGCGCATGTCGGCGCGGCCCAGCCACAGGGTGTGGCGCTTGTGCCGCATGTACAGCAGCAGGCCGGCCAGCGACAGCGTCTGCGCGACCAGCGTGGCCCACGCCGAGCCGGCGATACCCAGCGCAGGGAACGGCCCCACGCCGAAGATCAGTACCGGGTTCAGCACGATGTCCAGCGCCACCGACACCATCAGGAAACGGAATGGCGTGCGCGAATCACCGGCACCGCGCAGCGCGGCGGTGAGGAAGGCGAACGCGTACAGCGTCGGCATCGCCAGGAAGATGATCTGCAGGTAGGCCTCCGCCAATGGCAGCGAAGCAGCCGGCGTGCCCATCGCCGCCAGCAGCGGATGGGCCATGAACCAGCCGGCGAGGGCGATGATCACCGACAGGCCGATGAAGAAGGTGGCGCTGGTGCCGACCACGCGCCGCGCCTGCGCGATGTCGCGCGCGCCGATCGCCTGGCCGATCAGGATGGTGGAGGCCATGCCGAAACCGAACACCGAGCCGATCAGGAAGAACATGATGTTGTTGGCGTTCGCGGTGGCGGTCAGTGCCGCCTCGCCGAGGAAGCGCCCGACCCAGACCGCGTTTACCGAGCCGTTCAGCGACTGCGCGATGTTGCCCGCCAGGATCGGCAGGGAGAACAACAGGAGATTGCGCCCGATCGGGCCGGAGGTCAGGTCAAGCGGTGCCTTGGCCATGGAGTGGTGATCGAATCCCGGGAGGCGCACACTAGCACCAAGCCGGTTTGCGGGATGTGGCAATGCATCAACGACTGCAGGTGGAGCGGAGGCTGGCGCTGGCCTTGATCAGCGTCGGATTGGCCGCATGTTCGATGGACGACCGGCTGGGTGATACCCAGATCCGGCCAACCGACCGTCCCGAGTGTCTGGTCGGCAGCCAGCGCCAGGACCTGGCCTCAGGAGTGCGGCCACTGATCGGCGGCACCGGCTGCCGGGCCGACCCGGACAACCCGCGTCCCCTCAACAAGCCACTGGAGTAGCCTGCCCCCATGCCCGAGCTTTCCCCGCTGTCACCCAGTGTCCGCCTGGACATCTGGTTGTGGGCGGCCCGTTTCTTCAAGACCCGCAGCCTGGCCAAGCAGGCGATCGAGACCGGCAAGGTCAGCGTTGCCGGGCAGCGTCCGAAATCCTCACGCGCGGTGCGCGTGGGCGAGCAGCTTCAGGTCGACCGTGGTGAAGAGCATTTCGAGGTCCAGGTGCTCGGCCTGAGCGATCAGCGCGGGCCCGCAGCGACAGCGCAGCAGCTGTATGCCGAGAGCGAGGCCTCCAAGGCGCGTCGTGCCGAACAGCGTGCGCTGCGCATCGCCGCGCGCGATGGGTTCCAGCCGCCGGAGCACAAGCCGGACAAGCGCGCGCGCCGGTTGATCCGCGCGCTGGGCGATATTGACGCGCTGTAAATGATGCGGCGCCGGACCAGGTCCGGCGCCCGCAGGCGTCAGCGCTTGCCGCCGAGCAGGCTGCCGCCGATCTTCAGCAGATCGCCCACACCGAGCTGGCCGTCACCGTCCTGGTCCAGCAGGCTGCCGAGCAGGCCACCGGCAGGACCACCCTGTTGCTGCACGTGCTGCTTTTCCTGGCCAAGCGCCTGGCTGAGCGAGCCGGCATCGGCCTGGCCGCCACCGAGACGCTGGGCGAGGAAGGCCATCACGATCGGTGCGAGGATCTGCAGCAACTGGCTGGTGCGGCCGCTGTCCAGCTGGGTAGCCTGCGCCAGCCCGCTTTCGACCTTCTGCTGGCTGCCGCCGAAGATGTGGCCGAGGATGCCGGCGCCATCGCTGGCGGCACCACCGCCACCGCCGCCCAGTACCGAGCCGAGCACGCTGCCCAGGTCCAGGCCGCTGTGGTTGTTCTGCAGTGCGCCGAGCAGCGCCTGTGCGCCCTGTGGCTGCGAGGCGTTGTTGCCCAGTGCGCCCATCAGCACCGGCAGTGCGGCGCTGATCGCACCGGAGGCCTGGGTATTGCTGATGCCGAGCTGCTGGGAGACCTGCTGCAGCGGCGCGCCCTGCAGTTTGGCGAGAAGTTCATCGGTCAGGCTCATCTGCGGATTCCTTGATTGGGGTGAGGCGTGCAGAAGGTACGACGCGGACCGTTAAAACGGCGACGCCGCCTCACGGGGGAGGCGGCGTGCCGTACACGGGGCAGGGCGATCAGAGCTCGATGTCTTCCGCGCCCGGGGTCGCGGCAGGGAAGTCCGCTTCCGGTTGCGCCGGCTTGAACGGATCCGATGGCTGGCTGGCCAGCGCCTTGAGGGCTGCGGCGACGCCGGCACCGTAGGCCGGGTCGGCCTTGCTGCAGTTGTCGATGTGGCGCTGCTTGATGAAGTCCGGTGCATCACCCAGGGCGCGGGCGGTGTTGGCGAACAGGCGGTCCTTCTGTGCCTGGTTGTAGCTGCGGAACAGCGCACCGGGCTGGCTGAAGTAGTCGGCGTCGTCCTCACGGAAGTTCCAGAAGTCGGCGTCGCCGCGGATCTTCATCGGCGGTTCGCGGTACTGCGGCTGTTCCTGCCACTGGCCATAGCTGTTCGGTTCGTAATGCGGCAGGCCGCCGTAGTTGCCATCCACGCGCATTGCACCATCGCGGTGATTGCTGTGCACCGGGCAGCGTGCGGCGTTCACCGGAATCTGGTGGTGGTTCACGCCCAGCCGGTAGCGCTGCGCATCGGAATAGGCGAACAGGCGTGCCTGCAGCATCTTGTCCGGCGACGGGCCGATGCCCGGCACCAGGTTGCTCGGTGCGAACGCCGACTGCTCCACGTCCTGGTACCAGTTGACCGGGTTGCGGTTCAGTTCGAACTGGCCCACTTCGATCAGCGGGTAGTCGCTCTTCGGCCATACCTTGGTCAGGTCGAACGGATGGATGCGGTAGGTTTCCGCCTCCAGCTCCGGCATGACCTGGATGAACAGCTTCCACTTCGGGAAGTCGCCCTTCTCGATCGCGTCGAACAGGTCGCGGCCGTGGCTTTCGCGGTCATGGCCGACCAGGATCTGCGCCTGCGCGTCGGTCAGCGATTCGATGCCCTGCTGGCTGACAAAGTGGAACTTGACCCAGAAGCGCTCGCTGTCGGCGTTGGTGAAGCTGTAGGTGTGCGAGCCGAAACCATGCATGTGGCGGAAGCTGCGCGGAATGCCGCGGTCGCTCATCACCACGGTCACTTGCAGCAGGGCTTCGGGCAGCAGCGTCCAGAAGTCCCAGTTGTTGCGCGCGCTGCGCAGGTTGGTGTGCGGGTCGCGCTTGACCGCTTTGTTGAGGTCGGCGAACTTGCGCGGGTCGCGCAGGAAGAACACCGGCGTGTTGTTGCCGACCAGGTCCCAGTTGCCTTCTTCGGTGTAGAACTTCAGTGCGAAGCCGCGGATGTCACGCTCGGCGTCGGCGGCACCACGCTCGCCGGCCACCGTGGTGAAGCGCGCGAACATCTCGGTCTGCTTGCCCACCTTCTCGAACAGTTTGGCGCGGGTGTACTTGCTGATGTCGTGGGTGACGGTGAAGGTACCGAACGCACCCGATCCCTTGGCATGCATGCGGCGCTCGGGAATGATCTCGCGGTTGAGGTTGGCCAGCTTTTCCAGCAGCCACACGTCTTCCATCAGCAGCGGGCCGCGCGGGCCAGCGGTCTTGCTGTTCTGGTTGTCCACCACCGGTGCGCCGAAGGTCGTGGTCATCGGCGTGACCGGATCGTCGCCGTGCTTCTGCTTCGGCGTCGTGCTCAGCTCACGCTGCTGCTGGGCGCCTTCTGCCGGCGACGGAGCGGTGTGATACGGGCACTTGGGACTGTTGTTATCGGACTGGCTCATGGCTGGCTCCTGCGGGTGAAGACGGGGTGGAACATCTTCACTCGACTTTAGCTAGGGCCAGATGAAATGAATAATCGAATGATCCGTTCAGATTGATAGATTCTGTCAATTGAAACGCAGAATCGGATTTGCAGAGACTTTCAAGAGGCCTCCTGCATGGCAGCCGGAGGCCGTCTCTATGCGTTGCAGTTACAGCAGCGCTTTCAACCGGTACAGGGCTTCCAGCGCCTGCTTGGGCGTCAGTTCGTCCGGGTCGATCGCCGCCAGCGCTTCCTGCGCCTTGCTGGCCGGGGCGCTGAACAGGCCGAACTGCTGCGGCGCATCCAATGCCTGCGGCGCCAGCTCGGCGGCATGGCTTTCACCGCCGCGCTGCTCCAGCTCGGCCAGGCGCCGCCGTGCCTGCGCCACGGTAGTGCGCGGCAGGCCGGCCAGTGCGGCCACCTGCAGGCCGAAGCTGCGGTTGGCCGGACCGTCCTTCACCGCGTGCATGAACACCAGCGCTTCACCGTGCTCGACGGCATCCAGGTGCACGTTGGCAATGCCGCTGCGGCCGCCCTCGTGTTGTTCGTCGGCCAGCGCGGTCAGCTCGAAGTAGTGGGTCGCGAACAGCGTATAGCAGCGGTTCTGGTAGGCCAGGTGACGTGCGACCGCATCGGCCAGCGCCAGGCCGTCGTAGGTGGAGGTGCCGCGGCCGATCTCGTCCATCAGCACCAGCGAATGGGCGGTGGCGTGATGCAGGATGTAGCTGGTCTCGGCCATCTCGACCATGAAGGTCGACTGCCCGCGGGCGAGGTCGTCACCGGCGCCGATGCGGGTCAGGATGCGGTCGATCGGACCGATAACCGCACGGCTGGCCGGCACGAAGCTGCCGATGTGGGCCAGCAGCACGATCAGCGCGTTCTGCCGCATGTAGGTCGATTTACCGCCCATGTTCGGGCCGGTGATGACCAGCATGCGACGGTCGGGATGCAGGTCCAGGTCGTTCGGTTCGAACGGCTGCTCACGCACCGCTTCGACCACCGGATGGCGGCCACGCTCGATCTTCAGGCACGGTGCCGTTTCCAGTTCCGGCCGCGACCAGTCCAGCGCCTGCGCGCGCTCGGCGAAGGCGGCCAGCACGTCCAGTTCGCTCAGCGCAGCGGCGCACTGCTTCAACGGTTCCAGCTGTTCGCCGAGGGTGTCCAGCAGCTGCTCGTACAGGTATTTCTCGCGCGACAACGAACGGTCCCGCGCGGACAGCACCTTGTCTTCGAACGCCTTCAGTTCTTCGGTGATGTAGCGCTCGGCATTGGTCAGCGTCTGGCGGCGGGTGTAGTGCACCGGCGCACGGTCGGACTGGCCCTTGCTGATCTCGATGTAGTAGCCGTGCACGCGGTTGTAGCCCACCTTCAGGGTGGGAATGCCGCTGCTTTCGCGTTCGCGCTGTTCCAGATCGACCAGGAACTGGTCAGCATGGGTGGACAGGCGGCGCAGCTCGTCCAGCTCTTCATCGAAGCCGTCGGCCAGCACGCCGCCGTCGCTCAGCTTCAGTGGCGGCATTTCGGCAATGGCGCTGGCCAGCAGCTGCGCGCACGCGTCATGCTCGCCCAGCGCGGCGTGCAGGGCCTGCAGGCGCGGCGAGTCCAGTGGCGCCAGCACCTCGCGCACGGCGGGCAGCAGCCCCAGGCCATCACGCAGGGTGGAAAAATCGCGCGGGCGCGCCGAGCGCAGCGCGACGCGGGTGAGGATGCGTTCCAGGTCGCCCAGGCGGCGGAACTGTTCGCGGATGTCGGCGTCGCTGCCGCGATCGATCAGGGTTTCCACCGCATGGTGGCGCTGCACCAGCACCTCGCGCAGGCGCAGCGGGCGGTGCAGCCAGCGCCGCAGCAGGCGGCCGCCCATCGGCGTCACCGTGCTGTCGAGCACGCCCAGCAGGGTATTGCGGGTATCGCCGTCGACGCGCGTATCCAGTTCCAGGTGGCGGCGGGTGGCGGCGTTCATCGCGATCGCCTCGCCAGCGGTTTCCATGGCGATCGAGGTCAGGTGCGGCAGCCGCTGCTTCTGGGTTTCCTCGACATAGCCGAGCAGGGCACCTGCGGCAGCGGTCGCACGTGGCTTGTCATCGATGCCGAAGCCGCTCAGGTCATGCAGCTTGAAGAAGTTCAGCAGCTGGCGGCGGCCACTGTCGGCATCGAACAACCAGGGGGCGCGGCGGCGCACGCCGGTGCGCTGGCGCAGGAATTCCGGCCAGTTTTCTTCGTCGGGCACCAGTAGCTCGGCCGGCTCCAGTCGGGCCAGTTCGGCTTCCAGCGCATCGTCGGTTTCCACTTCGTTGACCAGGAAGCGGCCACCGGCCAGGTCGGCCCAGGCCAGGCCGTAGCCCTGCTTCGTGCGCGACAGCGCCATCAGCAGGGTGTCACGGCGCTCGTCCAGCAGAGCTTCGTCGGTGACGGTTCCGGGGGTGACGATGCGCACCACCTTGCGTTCGACCAGGCCCTTGGCCAGCGCCGGGTCACCGATCTGCTCGCAGATCGCCACTGACTCGCCCAGCGCCACCAGCCGTGCCAGGTAGCCCTCGTAGGCATGCACCGGCACGCCGGCCATCGGAATCGGTGCGCCGCCGGAGCTGCCACGCTGGGTCAGGGTGATGTCGAGCAGGCGCGCGGCCTTGCGCGCATCGTCGTAGAACAGCTCGTAGAAGTCGCCCATGCGGAAGAACAGCAGCAGGTCCGGGTACTCGGACTTGGCTGCGAAGAATTGCTTCATCAGCGGGGTGTGTTCGGCGGACTTGTCTTTGGACATGGGACTCGTGGATCTGGGCATCCGGCCACGCCGGAGGGCGGCCGCAGCGGAGCGGGTACAGGGCCGTCCATGGTAACTGCTGGGGCGCAGGGCTGCCGCCACCGGTGGCAGGCCGGTACGGCACGTAAAGGAGTCAGGCCGGGACCAGCGTGATCTGCCGGTGGCTGGTGAAAATCTCCATGACGATCTCGAAGTAGGTCGGGCCTTCGCCCCGTTGCAGGGCCTGCAGCTGGTGGGCAATGGCCTGTGTGTTGAAGCTGCCCGGTGTGTCCAGCTTTGCCTGCAGCCATTGGCGGGTGGTCTCCATGCCCAGGGCCGTGCGGCTGTGGGCAATATCGCGCCAGATCAGCGTGGCCTGCGCCTGGCCGGCCAACGCGCCATAACTGCCATGCAGCAGGTCGTCCAGCGCATCCAGGCTTGGCCCGAGCTGCCACGCCTCGCCAGCCATGAACACGCGGTTGATCTCCGCGTACAGGCTGGCGATGTCATCGATGGCGGCGCCTTCAATCTGTAGGACGATGGTCATGCGCCGACTGTAGCGTGACCCGCGCGCAGGGTGTGTGCGGCTGAACGGATTCGCTTTGCGGGCGTGGGCCGTGCACCGCATACTTCGCGGCTGCACTTCGCTGCACGGCTGTCGTGCAGCCGCATGTGCCGCTTTGCAGGCACGAGGCGAACGCTCGTTCCGCAACCTGCCAACGCTTTGCCGCGAGCCCTTGCACCGGGCTGACGCGCGCCCTGCGGAAATTCATTCTTCAGAAACTCCCGCGCCGGCCGATCTGTACTGCGGCATTGCGCCTGTCGCGCGATGCCGTGGCTGTCCATGGTGGCACAGCCTCGGTTCACGTTCCTGCAGCACCGCGGCTGGCAGGACGATTTCGAATGGAACGTAGCGTGGAAACAGGGAAGAAGCACCCGGGGCCGAGGCTCCATCGTGGTTGGTCATTGATGCTCGCCGTTGCCGCATGGCCGGCGACCGCCCAGCAGGCCGGTGATCCCGCCGCGCAGGAACTGCTGCGGCAGCAGGAGCGCGAACGCGTGCTGCGCGAGCAGCAGGAACAACGCCCCGACGTCCGCCTGGAGCGGGACGCGCAGAAGGAGGGCGACCGCCTGCCGGCGCAGGAGCACCCGTGCGTACGCATCGATCGCATCGTGCTGGAAGGCGAAGACAGCCAGCGCTTCGGCTGGGCACTGGCGGCGGCCGACCCGACGGACGATCCGGCCACTGGCCGTTGCCTGGGAACCGAAGGCATCAACGTGGTGATGAAGCGTGTGCAGAACGCGATCATCGCCCGTGGCTATGTCACCACGCGCGTGCTGTCGGCACCGCAGGACCTCAACCAGGGCACGCTGGCGTTGTCGGTGGTGCCGGGCCGGTTCCGCGAGGCCGCGTTCTCCGATCCGCAGGGACGGCATCCGGCCCTCGCCAATGCACTACCGATCCGCAGTGGCGGCCTGCTCAACCTGCGTGACATCGAGCAGGGTCTGGAGAACCTGCAGCGCGTGCCCACCGTCAGCGCCGACATCAAGATCGCGCCGGCCGACGGCGAGGGCGCGGCGCCGGGCCAGAGCGACCTGCAGATCGACTGGAAGCAGCGTTCACCGGTACGCGCCAGCGTTACCCTGGACGATGCCGGAAGCCGCGGCACCGGCAAGCTGCAGGCCAACGCGACGCTGTCGCTGGACAATCCGCTGGGCCTGAACGAGCTGTTCTACGTCAGTGCGGGCCGTGGCGTGTTCAACGGCCGAGGCAAGGACACCAACAGCTGGACCGCGCACTACGACGTGCCCTACGGGTATTGGCTGTTCGGTGCCACCGCCAGCGCTTACGACTACAGCCAGAACGTGGTTGGTGCCTTTGAAAGCTATGACTACAGCGGCCGCAGCCAAAACGCCGAAGCGCGGGTGGACCGGCTGTTGCTGCGCAATGCCAAGGTCAAGTTCAGCGCCTACGCGCGCGGCTGGCAGCGAGAGTCGAAGAACTACATCGACGATACCGAGATCGAAGTACAGCGTCGCCGCACCGCGGGCTGGGAACTGGGCCTGACCCACAAGCAGTTCATCGGCACTGCCACGCTCGATGCCAGCGTGGCCTACCGGCGTGGCACGGGCGCCTTCCACGCACTGCGTTCGCCGGAAGAGATGGCGCAGTTGTGGGACCCGACGTTGCCGCTGGAAGGCACCTCGCGGATGAAGCTGATCACTGCCGACGCGCAGTTCAGCGTGCCGTTCCAGCTGGGCAGGCAGCGCCTGCGCTACACCGCCGCATGGCGGGCGCAGTGGAACCGCACGCCACTCTCGCCGCAGGACCGCTTCGCCATCGGTGGCCGCTATACCGTGCGCGGTTTCGACGGTGAAAGCTCGCTCAGCGGCGAGCGTGGCTGGTCGCTGCGCAACGATCTTTCGCTCGGTATCGGTGGCGGCCAGGAGTTCTACGTGGCTGCCGACTACGGCCGCATCGGCGGCCCATCCGCGCAGTGGCAGTCCGGCCATGACCTGGCCGGCATGGCACTGGGCCTGCGCGGCGGCTGGCAGCAGCTTTCCTGGGATGGCTTCGTGGGTTCGGCGCTGCGCAAACCCGCCCATTTCCCCACCGACTACACCACATTCGGCTTCAGCCTGGCCTGGCGCTACTGATCTGCCACAAGGACACGTGACATGAACACTATCTATCGTCTGGTTTTCAACCGCGCGCTGCGCGTCTGGCAGGTGGCTTCGGAGCTGGTGAAGGGCGGCGGTGGCCTGGTCGGCCATGTGCCGGGCCGGCAGAGCGCTGCGCTGTCGCCGCTGGGCTTCGCACTGATGTGCTCACTGGGCTGGGTCAGCCTGGCAACGCCTGCGCTGGCGCAGTCCGATGCGCGCATCATTTCCGATCCGAATGCGCCGGGCCGTGAACGGCCGACGATGGTGACGGCACCCAATGGCGTGCCGATGGTGAACATCACCACGCCGTCGGCGGCGGGTGTGTCGCGCAACCGCTATTCGCAGTTCGACGTGGGCCGCGATGGCGTCATCCTCAACAACGCCCGCGGCCAGGTGCAGACGCAGCTGGGCGGCTGGGTGCAGGGCAACCCGTGGCTCGCCACCGGCAGTGCACGGGTCATCCTCAATGAAGTGAATGGTCCGGCCAGCCGGCTCAACGGCTATGTGGAAGTGGCCGGGCAGCGCGCCGAAGTGATCATTGCCAACCCGGCCGGGATCCAGGTCAATGGCGGCGGTTTCCTCAATGCCAGCCGGGTGACCCTGACCACCGGCACGCCGATGTTCACGGGTGCAGGCGCACTTGAGGGCTATCGGGTCACCGGTGGCGCGATCCAGATCGATGGCGATGGCCTGGACACCAGCCGTGCCGATTACACCGACCTGATCACCCGTTCGTTGCAGGTCAACGCCGGCATCTGGGCCAACCAGTTGCAGGCGACGCTGGGCAACAACGTGGTCAGTGCCGACCACAGCCAGGCCAGCGCGACCGCGGCCAGCGGCGAGGCACCGGCCTTCGCGCTGGACGTTGGCGCGCTGGGCGGCATGTTCGCCAACAAGATCTGGCTGGTGGGCAACGAGCACGGCGTGGGCGTGCGCAATGCCGGCAGCATTGGCGCACAGGCCGGCGAGCTGGTGGTGACGGTGGATGGCCGGCTGGAAAACACCGGCGCCCTGCAGTCGCGGCAGAACGTGCGCGTGCAGGCCGGTGGCGATCTTGCCAATGGCGGCACCATCGCGGCCACGCGCGAAGTTGCGATCACCGCCGGTGGCACGCTGGACAACAGCAACGGCACGCTCAATGCACAGCGCCTGCAGCTGCAGGCGCAGGGGTTGCGCAACCATGGCGGCGCCATTGAACAGACCGGTGTGCAAGGGCTGGCACTCAAGGCCGACGCAGCCAGCAACCGTAGCAATGGCCTGTTGGGTGCACTGGATGCCATGGCATCAGGTGGTAACGGGAGCAGCGCTGGCAGCGGCGCGTCGCCCGGCAATGGCGGTGGAACACCGGGAACCGGCACGCCGGGAACGCCGGGAACCGGAGGCGGCAATGGCGGCTCGGCGGGTACGCCGACGTCCCCGGAGCTGCCCCTGGCCGAGGGCCTGATCGCCATCGCCGGTACGCTGGACAACGACGGCGGCAGCATCAGCAACGGCGGCTCGGTGTCACTGGCCGCACGCAACGGTCTCGACAACAGCGGCGGTCGCCTGGGAGTGAGCGCGCTGCAGGCCGGGGGGGAGCTGCGCAATGACGGCGGCATGCTGCAGGTGCATGGCGATGCCGCGTTGCAGGTGGGCCTGTTGTCGAACCAGAAGGGTGCGCTGAGCGTGGCCGGCGACCTGTCGCTGGATGCGCAGGCGCTGGACAACCGCGGTGGTGAACTGCGCCACGCCGGCAAGGCGGCATCGTCGTGGACGGTGCAGGGCCTGTTCAACAACGACGGTGGCCTGCTGGCCACCAATGCCACGCGGCTTGCATTGCGCGCAGGCCAGGTCGGCAATGCGGGAGGCCGCATCGAACATGCCGGTGGCGGTGGTCTCGCGTTGGATACGGGCGACTGGGCCGGCAGCGGTGGGCGACTGAGTACCCTGGGCCGCCTGCAATGGTCGGTCGGCAACGCCGATCTGCGCAACGGTTCGCTCAGTGCGGCCGGGTTCGAGATCCTGGCCGCGACGCTGGACAACCGGGGCGGCAGCCTGCTGTCGCTGGGTAGCGGGGCCAGTTCGGTGAAGGCCACGACGCTGGACAACAGTGCCCGCGGCACGTTGGCCGGCAACGGCGATCTGGCACTGGTCGCGACCACGCTGGACAGCAGCAACGGCCTGGTTCAGCAGGCTGGCACCGGCATCCTGAGCGTGCAGGCCGATACGTTGCGTGGCAGCGAAGGGCGTCTGCTCAGCAACGGCGCGCTGGTGCTGTCCGGCGGCGAGCTGGACGTGAGTGGTGGCACGACATCGGCGCAGAGTGTGCAGATCCACGCCGGGGCACTGCGCAACCGCCAGGGCCAGATCGTCTCGCAGGGTGTCTCGGCGCTGGCGCTGGACGTGCGCCATGCGTTCGACAATCAGGGCGGCCAGATCGTCGGCAACGGCGGCCTGCGCATCGACGCCGGTCGCATCGACAACCAGAAGGGCACGCTGCAGTCGGCCGGCACGCAGGGCGTGGCGCTGACGGTGCGCGACACGCTGGATAACAGCGGCGGCGGCATCTCCGGCAATGGCCAGGTGCAGCTGCAGGTTGGCAGCCTGGTCAACCAGGGCGGCAAGGTGCTGGCGGCAGGCAGCGGCGCGCTGCAGGTGCAGGCCCGAGAGCGCTTGGACAACAGCAACGGCGGCCGCCTGGCCGGTACCGGTGATCTGCGGCTGCAGGCGGCAAGCCTGGACAACCGCAGCGGTGCAATCGAACACGCCGGCGGCGGTACGTTGCAGATCCGCGCCGACAGCCTGCAGGGTGCGGGCGGCCGCATCCTCAGCCAGTCGGCGCTGGAACTTGAGGGAGGCGACCTGCTGCTGGGGGCCGGCAGCACTACCCAGGCAGAGCGCATTGCCATCGATGCGCAGCGCTTGGACAACACCGGTGGCAACCTCAGCGCGACCGGCAGCGACGCGCTGCGGCTGCACGTGGCGCAGGGCGTGGACAACAGCGGCGGCACGATCGCTGGCAACGGGGCACTGGATGTGCAGGCCGGTGAACTGATCAACCGCAAGGGCACGCTCAGCGGTGCCGGAACGGCTGACAGCACGCTGCAGATCGTCGCTGCGCTGGACAACCACGAAGGCACGATCGCCAGCAATGCCAATCGCCTGACGGTCACTTCCGCACGGCTGGACAACAGTGGCGGCAGCATCCGCCAGGCCGGCAACCAGGGCCTGGACATCACCACCGGCCGCCTGGACGGCAGCAAGGGCACGCTGGTCTCCTCGGCCACGCTGACCCTGCGTGCTGGCGACGTGGATCATCGTGACGCGACGCTGGGCGCCGATCGCCTCGACCTTGAGGCCACTACGCTCGACAACGCCGGTGGCCGCATCATCGCCAGCGGCGAAGGCGCCAGTCGCATCAAGGCCACGACGCTGGGCAATGCCGGTGGCACGCTGGCCAGCAATGGCGACCTGGCCCTGCTGGCACAGACGCTCGACAACAGTGCAGGCAGGATCCAGCACGCCGGCAGCGGCCAGCTGCAGGTCTCGGCGAAGACCCTGCTGGGCAACGGCGGCAGCGTGCTCAGCAATGGCAGCTTCGCGCTGGATGGCGCCAACCTCGATCTGACCGCGGCAACCACCTCGGCGCGCCGCGTCGACATCACCGCCGATACCCTGACCACCGCCGGTGGCACGCTCATCGCAACCGGTGAAGACGCGCTGCGCCTGCGCGTACAGGGTGTGCTGGACAATCGTGGTGGCACGCTGGCGGGCAATGGCGTGCTGGATCTCACCGCGCAGCAGCTGATCAATGCACAGGGCACGCTGCAGGGTGCAGGCAGCGGTCACTCCACGCTGGCGATCGGCCAGGCGCTGGACAACCAGAAGGGCCGCATCCTGCTGGGCGGTGCCGGCACGGTCACCGCAGCCAGCCTGAGCAACCTGGGCGGTACCGTGCATGCGGGCGGCAGCGCGCTGGTGCTGGGCGTTGACGGTCGTCTCGACAATGGCGAGCAGGGGCTGCTGTCCAGCACCGGCACGATGACCCTGGGCGCCGGCAGTCTCGACAACCGCCACGGCACCCTGGTCGCTGGCAAGGACCTGAGCGCGACCACGGCGGCAGGCGTGGACAACAGCGACGGCGCGATGCAGGCCGGCGAACGGCTGCAGTTGCAGGGCAACGGCCTGCTCAACCAGCGCGGCACGCTGCTGGGCGGCCAGCTGGACATCGATACCCGCGGCCAGCGGCTGGACAACCGCGCCGGCACGCTGGGCACGCAGAAGGGCGATCTGAGCGTTCGCAGTGGCGCGATGGACAACCAGGGCGGTCGCGTGCAGTCGGCGGCCGACCTGGCCATCAACACGGCCGGGCAGGACATCGACAACCGCGCCACCGCCGGCAGCGGTGGATTGCTGGCGGCCGGAAAGCTGCAGCTGGATGGTGGCGTGCTGGACAACCGTGGCGGCGCAGTCAATGCACAAGGCGATGCGCGCTTGCTGCTGGCCCGCGTCGACAACAGTTCCGGTGGAACACTTGCCAGCGCCGCGAATCTGTCGCTGCAGACGGCGAGCCTGGCCAATGCCAGTGGTCGCGTGCAGGCCGGGCGCAACCTCGACCTGACCCTGGACGGGCACCTGGACAACGCCGACGGCGCGATCGCGGCCGGCCAGCTGCTGACCCTCACGGCCGCCAGCGTGGACAACCGCAACACCCGTGGCGGCGACGGCACGCGTGGCTTGCAGGCGGGCCAGCTGCAGTTCGGTGCACAGTGGCTGGACAACAGCCAGGGCCAGGTCGTCACTGATGGCGGTGCGCGGCTGCAGATCAACGGCCAGCTGCAGAACACCGGCGGCGTGATCAGCACCGGCGGCAACCTGGACAGCCAGGCGGACAACGTCGCCAACAGCGGCGGCCTGCTGCGCGCCGATGGCAGCCAGACCCTGGTCGCACGTGCGCTCAGCGAAGACGGCCAGGTGCATGCGCAGCGTGACCTCGGCCTCACCCTGCAGCAGGGCATGCGCCAACGTGGCGAATGGATCGCCAACGGCACCCTGTCGCTGAACCTGTCCGGCGACCTCGACAACCAGGGTGTGGTGCGCGGTGGCAACCTCGACCTCAACGCCCAGAACATCACCAATGCGGCCTCGGGTGAGATATCCAGCCAGGGCACGACCCACCTCAATGCCCGTGGCCAGCTGACCAACCGGGGCCTGATCGATGGCGCGCTGACCCACCTGGAGGCCGGCGAAATCGACAATCTTGGCACCGGGCGCATCTATGGTGATCGCGTGGCGATCTCCACCGGCGTGCTGAAGAATCGCGCCGAAGAGGCCGGTGGTGCCACCCGCGTCGGCACCGTGGCTGCACGCGAGCGCCTGGACCTGGGCGTGCGCGAGCTGCAGAACACCGGCAAGGGCCTGATCTACAGCGGCGGTGATGCTGCCATCGGCGGCACGCTGAGTGCCGATCGCATCGCCAGCGGCATTGCCGGGCGGATCGACAACATCAGCTCGGTCATCGATGTGAGCGGCAACCTGTCCATCGATGCGCAGGAGGTCAACAACATCCGCGAGAACGTGGTCGTTTCGCAGACCAGGACCGTGATGGATCCGGTGCGGCTGGATCGCCCGGCATGGTGGCGCAACGGCAAGAACGGCACCGAGGACATCCGCAGTACCAGCCATTACTCCGCGCACGAGGTGTACTACCTCGACCCGGCCGACATCCTCGAAGACACGCCGCACATCACGCCTGATGGCTTCACCGTGCATCGCGCGGTGGTGCGCCTGAGCTCGAAGACCAGTGCCTACTTCTTCGGGCGCGGTGGCCTGTATGCAGGCCTGGGCGAACGCGCGCGCCTGAACGTGCAGGATGGCACGGTGGTGATGTACTACGTCGGCCGGCAGGACAACCAGGTCAATCCGGACCAGGTGCGCGTCGGCGCGGATGACCCGTTCGCCGAGCTGAGCACCCTGCATCCCGATGCGCCGCCATTCCGCTATGTCGACGACAAGCTGACCTATTCCAGCAACTACGGAACCTGCACCACCAACTGCGTGCAGTTGTGGACCTACAAGGACTACAACGATCCGGATCATACGCTGACCAATCCGCGCGGCTCGGGTGGCAACAATGTCAGCAGCAACGAGCAGTACCGCATTGCCACCCGGACGGTGACCGAAGATGTGCTCGGCGCCGGAGTAGGCGCCGATGCGGTGATCCGCTCCGGCGGGGCGATGCGCATCGGCACGGACAACCTGAAGAACCACTACGGCAGCATCGCCGCAGGGGGCAACCTGAGCATCGTGGGGCTGACCGCAACGGCGAAGGTGGAGAATCTGGCGCAGACGCTGTTCCGCACCCATGAATTCAACAACGTGGGCCACACCTACAGCAATGAACGGGTCACTTGGAGCAATGAGACGATCTCCGAGGAGATCGGCAGGATCGGTGGCAGCATCACCAGTGGAGGCACGCTGGTCATCGACGTCGGTGACCTGAGCAACCTCAACCAGGGGCGAAACGCACCGAACGTGCAGAACGGTTCTGCCATGGCCAACCTCAACGTGCAGGGTCCCAAAGCGCTGCCGGATGGGCCGGGCCACGGCGGTGCGCAGGGGCCGGGCCAGTCCACCGGCACCGGTGCCGAACGCGCGCTGGCGCAGGCGGCCGATGCCGCCGGTACCCAGCAAGGGAGCAGCGTCGGCGGCGTGAGCGGCAACACCGGCACGTCCGGGCCGCGCGTGGTCGCGGCCAGTGGCGGATCGCCGGACCGCATCGCGATGGGCGCACCGGACACGCGCGCGCCGAGCGCCAGCCTGTTCAACGTCAATCCCAACGGTGGCCACTACCTGGTCGAGACCGATCCGCGCTTTACCGACCACAAGACCTGGCTGAGCTCGGACCACCTGCTGGGCCAGATGGGCTACTCGCCCGATACCGTGCAGAAGCGGCTGGGTGATGGCTACTACGAGCAGAAGCTGGTGCGCGAGCAGATCGGCCAGCTGACCGGTCGCCGCTTCCTGGACGGCTACGCCAGTGACGAGGCGCAGTACCGCGCGCTGCTGGAGGCCGGTGCCACGGTGGCCAGCGAATGGGGCCTTCGCCCCGGCGTGGCGCTGACCGAAGCGCAGATGGCACAGCTGACCAGCGACATCGTCTGGCTGGTCGAGCAGACCGTCACCCTGGCCGATGGCAGCACCACCACCGCGCTGGTGCCGCAGGTCTACCTGCGCCTGCGCCCGGGCGACCTCGACGGCAACGGCGCACTGCTGGCAGGCGCCAATGTCGATATCAAACTGGGCAATGGCCTGGTCAACACCGGCAACATCGCCGGGCGCAAGCTGGTGACCATCGATGCCGGCAACATCGAGCATCTGGGCGGCAGCATTTCCGGCCAGTACGTCGGGCTGTCGTCGGACAAGGACATCCGTGTTGTGGGTGCCGCCGTGACGGCCACCGATGCGCTGTCGGTCAAGGCTGCGGGAAATGTCACGGTGGCCTCCACGGTGGAGACACAGCAGGGCGGTGGCACCTACCGGTACGAGACCAACCGCATTGATCGGTTTGCTGGTCTGTATGTAACCAATCCCAGTGGCGACGGCATGCTGTCGGTGGTGGCCGGTGGTGACATCAGCCTGCAGGCCGCACAGATCCGCAACGCCGGCGCCGACGGCCTGACCCAGCTGGCCGCAGGCGGCACTCTGGATGTTGGCGCGATTGCGCTGGAGGAGCGCCGCGACGCCACCTTCGATGAACGCAACCACCAGCGCAGCGCCAAGACGACACACGCTGCCACATCGGTGCAGGGCGCTGGCGATGTGGTGCTGGCCGCTGGCAAGGACATCAACCTTGCTGCAGCGCAGATCAATGCTGGTGGTGGCCTGGCATTGCAGGCCGGCGGTGACATCAACAGCCAGGCGCTGGTGGACAGTGAGAGCCGGGATTTTGCCAATGCAGGCAAGCGCAGCTCGCTGCAGGTCGGCCAGCGTGATGAGACCGTGCGCGGCAGCCAGTTGTCTGCTGACGGCGGAATCGCACTCAGTGCAGGCCGCGATGTGAACCTGGTAGCCGCAGAGGTACGAAGCGAACAGGACGCGATCAGTATTGGTGCCGGCCGTGATGTGAATCTGACATCCGCGCAGGAAGAGCACACCTGGGAGCAAGACACCCAGCGCAAGAGGCGTGGGCTAACGTCCACTACGCGTACCGCAACGCACGATGCAACCCAAGACATCTTGGCCGTTGGCACGGTTTTGTCGGCTGAGCGGATCAGCATCGGCGCAGGTCGTGACATCACAGCCGAGGGCGCCAAGATTGCGTCCACTGGCGATGTAGTGATGGCTGCCAAAGGCAATCTCAGTATTGTTGCTGCGGAGTCCAGTCATTCCGAACAGCACAGTAGCGATCGCAAGAAGTCCGGGCTACTTGGGGGGATGAATGGCAGTTTCGGGGTTACCTTCGGCAGCCGAAGCAGCGGCAACAGCAGTTCCCTGACCGAGACGATCGCGGAAGGAAGCATCGTCGGCAGCGCGCTGGGCAGCGTGACGCTGACTGCGGGCGAAACGCTGCACATCGGGGGCTCCGATGTGCTCTCCAGGAACGGAATGACGTTGCTTGGCAAGAATGTGCGTATCGATTCAGCAGAACAGCACTCGGAGTACAACGACAGGAACTACTTCAGGCAGTCCGGTCTGAATGTTGCCGTGGGCGGTGCGACCGTTGATACCATTCAAAGTGCACGCGCCGTGTACGCCTTCGCCAAGCGCGCAGACGAGGTCGAGGACGATCGCCTCAAGGCGCTCTATGCGTACAAGGCGGCGCAGGGTGCAATCGCGGTGGCCCAGGCTGCGGGGCAGCAGTCGGGCGATGGCGGTGGCGGCGCCGGATTGAACGTCCGGGTGACCGCAGGAACCCAGCGATCCCAGTCGGAAACGACGATGGAGCAGACGACCCATCGTGGCAGCACATTGCACAGTGATGGCGATGTGGTGATCGCAGCCACGGGCGGTGATCTGACCGTGGTGGGCAGTAACGTGTCGGGTCGCAACGTAGATCTTGCGGCGGCCAAGGATCTGATGATCCGAAGCAGCGAGGATCGCTATGCCCAGAACAGCAGAAACCAGTCCCAGGGTGGAGAGATCGGTGTTGCGATCAGTGGAAGCAGCGGCGGCGGTGCAGCGATCGGTGTCTATGTTGGCGCCAATGCCGCGCGTGGCAAGGCCGACGGGAACGGCACCGTCCACAACGAAAGCATCATCAAGGCCGGGGATCGCCTTACGTTTGCGAGTGGAGGAGACACGACTTTGCAGGGCGCACAGCTGGTTGCCAACCAAGTTGTCGGTCAGGTGGCGGGCAATCTGACGGTGCGCACAGAGCAGGACACGGATAGATACAAGAGCCAGCAGCTTGCGGCGAAAGGTGAAGCCACGATTGGCTATGGCTTCGAGGGTAGTGCCAGCGGCAGTGCCGCCATGATCGACAGTGACTACCGTAGCGTCCGAGAGCAGACGGGAATCGCCGCCGGCGACGGGGGCTTCCAGTTGCAGGTGGGGGGCAACACGCATCTGGTCGGGGCCGTCATCGCAAGCACCGCGGATCCCTCGAAGAATCTGCTGTCTACGGGCAGCTTGACGGTTGAGGATCTCAAGAACCGGGCGGAGTTCCTTTCCGCCTCGATCAGTGGCGGTACCAGTGGCGGCGGGAGCCCTTCAGACGGGTTCAACTTCAACCCCTCGGTGATGCCGGGCCTGCCAACGGGTGACAGCAAGAGCTCCACCACGCGAAGCGGCGTGGCCGACGGCACGATCGACATTCGAAATGGAAACAACAGCACGCTGGCAGACCTGCAGCGCGGCGTAACTGGTTTGGACAACGCCAATGGATTTGCGCCCATCTTCGACGAGAAGAAGGTTCAGGAGCGGCAGGAACTCACGCAGATCCTGGGGGAGATCGGTTTCAAGGCCGTTGGCAATCTGGCCTCCAAGAAGAGTGCCCAGGCCAAGGTGGATCTGGAAGTTGCGCGCGCCAATGGTGATGCCGAGGCCGAGGCCGACGCGCTGCGGCGGATTAGCGAGTGGGGTGAAAGCGGGCGCAACAAGGTCTTGCTGCATGGCCTGACTGGCGCTGCCGTTGCGGCATTGAGTGGCGGCGATATTGGCGGCGCCGCTGCGGGTGCCACCGGTGCCGCGCTGGCCAAGGAGGCGATGACACGCTTCCTTACCGGTCAGGGCATGGATCCGCGAAGTGGTGAGTTCAACAGCTTGATCGAACTGGCCAGTGCTGCGTTGGGCGGGGTCGTGGGTGGTACCGATGGTGCGGGCACTGCGCTGCTGGGAGATCAGTTCAATCGACAGTTGCATCCTGATGAGATCAATTTCCTGGCCGCAAAGGCAAAGGACTTCGCCAATCTGCTGTTCGGATGCGGGGAAAGCTGTAGTACCGATCAGGTCAAGGTGGCGCGGGGGCGTCTGTTGCGCGAGGCCTACGCACGTGTAGATGCCATATACGGCTCGTACGAGTCAGACTTTGCTGCGTCAAGCTTCATTGGCTCAAACCCAATGACGTTCGTTGGTCCCGATGGTCAGCAGCACGAAGGATTCATTGAACTGGACAATGGCCGCCGCAATGACCACAGCCTGTACAAGGATATGCTTGGCACCCGACGAGCGGAATTCAATCTGCTGACGGAAGCACTGCTGGACGGTGGGAAAACCGAAGCGGCGTTAAGGTTGGACTACAATCGGCAGCTCGCTGAGCTCGCCACGAGTGCACGTGGCCGCGATGGAGTGATGATCCTCGAAACTTTCAGTGGAGAAATCGGGGGGTGGGGCTCAGTAGTAAAAAATGTACTGAAGGGGGATGGCGAGTCTGCAAGCCTTGCAGCTGCGCCTCTTCTTATTTTCACCAAGGTGCCGGGGGCCAAGGTTGCAGCGGAAGTAGCGGAGACATTGGCGGCGCAGGTGATAAGAGGCTCTACAGCCTCAGTTGAGAAGATAGCTGGGGTTAGTGCAGGCCAAATTCGTATCGTGCTCGGATCGGCCCAAGCGCCCTACAAGGGCTCGACTGTGATCGGCCATGCTCTATCCAAGCACGCCGGCCGAAACCCTGCTGTTTGGGGCAAAATGACGGGTTCGATGAAGTCATGGAATGAACAGGCGATGAAACATCTACGCGAGGTTGCGCGAGGGCCGGGTGAGTTCAAGCCTGTGAAAAATGACGCCGGGATCACATTCCTTGAGAAAAGGCTTCCGGACGGTAGAGGTGTTAGGTTGAACATGGACGGGCGGTTCAAGGGGTTTATTGATGAGTGACTCATTTGAGATTGTTATGGAGGTCGTTCCGTGGGTTCACGTGTCCACGGTGCTGGAATCGATCGGTCGCATGGCTGATTCCGTCTCGTGGTCTGAGCTGGATGGCGAGCCGATAGCGGTTGGCGACTGGCTTGCAGGAAGTGTCGATGAATTCCCGTGCAGTTCTTGCATGATTCAGGAGATCAATGGTTTTAGGTTGGAATCATCCGTCTATATTCCTACGTTGCTGATTCGCGTCTTTAGATTCGAAGGGACGGTAAATATAGATTTCTCATTCGAGATGGATTGGTCGGATGTTGTCGTGGCCATGCCCATGCTCCATAGGCATTTCCAACAATTGAAGTTACTGAGTGGAGCGCGCACTGTGTTTGGAGGGATGGAGCCTGCGCAGGATCGGGATACGAGATTTTTCACAGATGATGAGCGCGGCCCTTTAGGGGGCTCTATTGCGTGATCCCGGGAGGAAGTCGCGGCTCCGTGAGGGTTGGGGGATGATCTCTAAGGGGATTTCAGTCGCTGGTGTCCACAGTGAGTGTGATTCATGCGTGTCTGCGGCCGGCGGCGAGCTCGATAGATAGGATATGCAATACCCCTGGTCTAGAGCAGGTCGAGCTTCTTCGGAGGGCTTGGCGGTCGACCAGGGAAGAGTTGGATTCTGATCTGTGCCTGTAGTTCCTGATTGCAGCTCCTGCAGAAATTGTATGGGTTCTTGATAATGGTGAGCTTCGTTGGACGTGAAGGAACATCGATGTGAATTCCATTGAGTGGGATGCGCCGATTGTTCCTGGCGTATCCATGGCAGCCATACCTCTGCATGCGTCATGCGGTGATCTGGACGCGGCTATTTCTGCATATCTGATCGACGCGGATGCTCAGTTGTACAGGTTTAAGGACGGGCCTGATCTTCGTCTGGAAAGGTATGGCCCTGACGAGCATGGAAACGGCGGACTCCTGTTCTCCCTGCCTGGCGGTGATCGCGCTGGTGATATGGCTGCGCTCTCTATTACGATCGGCGACTGGGGTGTGCGGGCGATCAAGGTTTATGCATTGGCGGTGCCTTGGGATGTCGTTGCACGTAAGTCCTATTGTGGACTTGCAACAGGTTCAATCGGCATTGGAAGTCTGGTTTCAGATTTTCTTGGCTTCACCGAGTTGCATTTCGATGAAGCAGAGGAGTGGTTCTGTAGCGGAGGTCAGTACGGTGCCCTCGAAATTTCCGGTAGGGGTGTGCCGCTCGAGGACGAGCCGGAGCAGGTCGTGACTGCAATCTGCGTTGTGGCTTGAGGGTGTTTCTGGTCGTTGCATTGAGTTCGTGAAAAGCCGCGTTTGAATGCAGGCAAGCGCACCTCAATGGCCGGGATGCTACGGGGGAATCGGTCTTGAGTGATTTCGTGTCGAGTTTGGATAGAAGATAATGAGAGTAAGGGTTGAACCCACCTTCGGCAGCGCCGGAGGCGAAGCAGCACAGCGCACAGATACAGCCTCCAATGGGCTGAGCGAAAAGGATGCACTGGCGATCGTGGTAGGAGACAGGTTCTCCACCTATCTCCGCCACTGGAGGCTGTACGAAGCAAGCAGCAGGGCGCCAAGGCGATGGAACTGGCCGGCATTCCTGTTCTCGTCACTCTGGTTCTTCTTCCGGCGCATGCATGCGTGGGAAGCGCTCTGGTTCATCCTTTCGCCGTTGATGATGACCGCCTTCGTGCTGATGGGCTGCCATGGTTGTCGTTGCTCTCTTTCCTGGTGTTTCGCGTACTTGCAGGAATCCTGGCGAATCCGTTGTACCTGGCGCATTGCCGAAGCATTGTCCGCAAGGTTGATGCCGAGCATCGCGGGGCACATCGGAGGCACCTTGAGCTGCAGAAGGCTGGCGGCGTCAGCTACACCGCTCTGGTGATCGCCTTGGCGGTAACGGCCTCACAGAACACCCTGATCAAACTGATCGTTGGTTCGATATCAGAGCCAACGCCCACGCAGTCTGCTCTGCACGTGGCGGCGAGCCCGCCGGATCTGCCGGACCCGCAGATAGAGGAAGCGGAGCGTGTCGCGTATCAGGAGCAAATGCGTGCGATTGCAATGACGGCGTGGCCAGCAGGTGTTCCCATCGAGGGCAATGCCTGCATTGTCGAGCTGCGACTGGCGCCCCCGGGGCGAGTGCTGGAGGCCAATGTTCTGGAGCCCTGCACGTTGAGCGAGGAGCAGCGCGAGATGATGCTGGGCGAGATCAGGCGCACGGACTTCACGATCGAGGGGAAGATGCGGTTCTTCAACAGGCATACCCTCATCGGCTTGCGCAGGTAATGAGCATTTCGCTGTTTCTCGAAGTCGAAGCCGGTGCAGATCTGGCTGCCGTGCTGCACGCTCTGGATTCGATCCAGGCCGAGTACTCCGACGGTACTGACGGTCTGCGTGGATATCTTCCAGCATCCAACACCGGCTTCGGGATCGTCGACCCGCCGGAAGCTGTCGTAGCGGAAGGGATTAGGCCTCGTGGCAGGTGGGCCTGCTGGGTTCGTTCCATTTCCGCGCGTGCAGGTTTGAAAGCGCCTGGGAGGAAATCTGCCACTTCATCAAGCGTTACGCCGCGGCGTGCGGGTTCCGGTTTGTGCTCTCTTTCCAGTTCGAGAGCATCTATGCGGCAAGGCTCGGGAAGGATCTGATCTTCCCGGGGCCAGCTGCCCCGTAATGCGGCGCAACGGGATGGCAGGTCCCTGTCTGATCCCATTCTCGATACCCGTGGCGATATACCTTATGGATACAGCGCCTTCGTGGGTTGTCTGATTTCACACCTGTCTGCACAGTTCCAGAGTTTTAGATCGATATAATAATATCGACCCATAAAGTTTCCCCTGCCTGCGCCGCCATCGATCGTACGGCCATGATCAAGGGAATTGAGATGCTCGCCTTACGCAACCTCCGTGTGGGATCCCGGCTGGGGGCCGGGTTCGGTTTGCTGCTGCTGTTCATCGTGGCCATCGTCGGCCTGGCGCTGTACGGAAACCATCTGAAGTCTGCCCAGTTCTCGAAAGTGGTGGACGTAAATATGGTGAAGATGCGGCTGTTGAACGAGATGCTGGATACCAACAACGCGGTGCTGATGCATCGCCGGCTGATGGTGATCAAGCGCGGTGAGGATTTCGACAAGGATTATCAGAAGGCGCAGGAGCTGTCGCAGACCTACGACGGCATCTGGGCCAAGTACATCAAGATTCCACGCGATGCCACCGGTGATGCCCTGGTGGCGAAGATCGACGCGGCACGCAAGGCCACCGACGCCTCCACCCAGCATCTGCACGAGCGCATGAAGGCCGGTGATTTCGACGGTGCGGCCAAGGAACTGCTCGCCGAGCACGGACTGGCTACCGCATGGAATGAGGCGATCTCGGCCCTGCTGCGGCACCAGGAGACACTGACCGCGCGCAGCCGCGAGGAATATCGTTCAACGGAATCCTGGACCGGCACGTTGTCGATCGTGTTCGGGGTGCTGAGCCTGATACTGGGCTCGCTGGCCGCGTGGGCCATCACCCGCAGCCTGACCCGCCCGCTGGAAGGTGCGGTGAAGCTGGCCGACGGCATCGCCAACGGGCGGCTGGACAACAGCATCGACGCGTCCGGCAACGATGAGGTGACGCAGCTGCTCAGGTCGATGCAGCGCATGCAGGCGCAGTTGCAGTCGGTGATGGCGGCGCAGGGCGAGCTGGCCCGCCAGCACGATGCCGGCAGCCTCAGCTATCGCATGGACGAGGCTGCCTTCCCCGGCGACTACGGGCGCATGGTGCACGAGACGAATGCGCTGGTCGGCTCGCACGTGCAGGTGCAGAACCGGCTGATCGAAGTGATGAAGCATTACGCCCAGGGCGACCTGTCGGTGGACATGGATCCGCTGCCGGGCGAGAAGGCGGCGATCACCCAGGCAATGGACGAGACCAAGACCAGCCTGTCGGCGATCAACGGCGAGATCCGCCGGCTGGCGACGGCCGCGGCGGCGGGCGACTTCAGCCTGCGCGGCGATGAAGATCGCTTCGCCTATGATTTCCGCGACATGGTGGCAGGGCTCAATCGCCTGATGCAGACCACCGACGAGAACCTGGTGCAGGTGTCGACGCTGCTGCAGGCGATCTCGCGCGGGGACCTGACCGTGCGCATGCAGGGTGACTTCCACGGCGTGTTCGCCCGCATGCGCGATGACTGCAATGCCACCGTCGATCAGCTCAAGCAGATTGTCGGCCGCATCCAGTCCAGCGCGTCCAGCATCAACCTGGCGGCAGGCGAGATTGCCTCGGGCAACACCGATCTGTCGCGGCGTACCGAACAGCAGGCGGCAAATCTGGAAGAGACCGCAGCATCGATGGAGGAACTGACCTCCACCGTGAAGCAGAACGCCGAGCATGCACGCCAGGCGAACCAGCTCGCCATCGGCGCGCACGGTGTCGCGTCGCAGGGCGGCGAGGTGGTCGGCCAGGTGGTCACCACGATGTCGGCCATCGAAGCCTCGTCGAAGAAGATCGCCGAGATCATCAGTGTCATCGACGGCATCGCCTTCCAGACCAACATCCTGGCCTTGAACGCGGCGGTGGAAGCCGCGCGTGCCGGCGAGCAGGGCAGGGGCTTTGCGGTGGTGGCCAGTGAGGTGCGCACGCTGGCACAGCGCTCGGCCGGTGCGGCCAAGGAGATCAAGAGCCTGATCGAGGATTCGGTCGGCAAGGTCGCCGATGGATCGGCGCTGGTCCGCCAGGCAGGTACCACGATGGGCGAGATCGTGGCGTCGGTGCAGCGCGTGACCGACATCATGGCTGATATCTCCGCCGCATCGCAGGAGCAGAGCTCGGGCATCGAGCAGGTGAACCAGGCGGTGGTGCAGATGGATGAGACCACGCAGCAGAATGCGGCGCTGGTGGAAGAGGCCAGTGCAGCGGCACGCTCGATGGAAGAGCAGGCCAACCTGCTGGCTGAGGCGGTTTCGGTGTTCCGCACGGGTGCGGCGACGGCAGCGGCGGTGGTACGCCCCGCATTGGCAGCGGTAGCTGCGACGGTCACCCCGGTACGCCGGCCCGCTGCGCTTTCACCCCGCATCGAACCGACACTGGCGGCCAATGCCGGTGGTTGGGAAGAGTTCTAGAACGTGGCACGCCGGTAGGGAGACGGCGCCCATCACGATGGCTGATCGTGATGGGCGCGGATTTTCTTCCTGAACGCGCGATGGCCGATGAGGTGGCGGACACGCCCATTTCACTTCCGGTTGCCAACTGCGGGTGGACACTGGCGCCATTCCGGAACTCAGGAGATGGCCATGAAGACCTCGACCCGACTGCTTGTGCTCGGCACCCTGCTGGCGGCTTCGTCCGTTGCAGGGGCGCAGACCTACGGGCCGCGCGACGAAGGGCGGAAGTTCAATGACGGCAGCCGTGTGGTCTGCAAGAACGTGGAAGTGCAGCGCAACTCGCGCGATCCGAACCGCATCGCCGGTACGGCCACCGGCGCGGTGATCGGTGGCCTGCTGGGCAACCAGGTGGGCGGCGGCAATGGCAAGAAGCTCGCTACCGTGGCCGGTGCTGTGGCCGGTGGTGCGGCCGGTCGCCAGATCCAGGGCAACAGCCAGCAGAAGAATGGCGACCGCGTGGTCGAGCGCCGCTGCGAACGCGTCTATCGCTGATCGATCGCCGACAGCCCCAGTTTTCCCCTTCCACATCGCAGTACTCGAACGCCGGCCCCGCGCCGGCGTTCTTCGTTGCAGGAAAAGGGGACGGAGGGGATTAAGTCGCAATCTCCCAAACCGGCCGGTTACGACTTAATCCCCTCCGTCCCCTTTTTTGCGAGGAGGCGCCAGGTGGCGAGGCTGCCGTAGAGCAGCAGCAGGACGGTGAGGGTGATCAGTTCGTGGCCGATGTCGGCCAGGCGGGCGTCCATCTGGTTCAGGCGCACCATCAGGTTGATGCCCGAGGTGGTCGGCAGCAGCTGTGCCAGCCAGACCAGCGGTTGCGGCGTCATCACCGCCGGCCACGACAGGTTGGCCAGGAAAAACAGCGGGATCGAGGTGGCGATGATGTACTGGAACGCGCGTTCGCGGGTACGGAAGAAGCTGCCGATGAACAGGCCGAACGCCACCGTCGCGGCGATGAACAAGATGCCGCCCAGCAGCTGGCCCAGCGGGTTGCCTCCCCGTGGATAGTCCTGCACCCAGGCGGTGAACCCGGCATACCAGAACAAACCGAACAGGCCGATCAGGCCGAAGCCCATCGCCATGCCGGCCAGGGTCGGGAGGTCGAAGCGCAGGCGCCGGCCGAGCGCAAGGCGGCGGCCGCCGAGCAGGACGCCAATGCCCATCAGCAGTGTCTGGTGCACGATCAGCTCCGCCACGCCCGGCACGATGGCGCTGCCATAGCCTTCCTGGGTGTTGTACAGCGGGCGCTGTACCAGGGTGACCGGCGGTGCCTGTGGCGCGCCCATGAAGGCGGCCTGGCCGACCACGGCGTCGCGCCCGAATGCGCCCAGTGCATCGGCCACGCTGCCCAGCACCCAGCTGGCACGGCCCAGGTAGGCGCCGTTGCCAAGCAATACCAGCTTGGCCGGATGGCCGCGCAGGATGTCGCGTTCCAGGTTGGCCGGGATCACGACGATGCCTTCGGCGTGGCCGGCTTCGAGCTGCTGGCGTGCGCTGTCGACGTCCGCCGGTTGCCCGACCACGCGCGCAACGCGCAGTGCGTCGATCTTGCGCAGCAGCTCGCGGCTGGTCGCGCTATGGTCTTCGTCCACCACCAGCACCGGCAGGTTGCCGGCCACCTGGTGCCGGTAGGCGGCTGGATAGAAGAACGAATACAGGATCACCGCACCGACCATCACCACGATCGCGTAGCGGTCGCACAGCACCGCCATCAGGGTCTGCCGCAGGCTGCGCCAGAGCATGCTCATGCGTCAGCCCCTGCGGATTGTGCGGCGGCAGGCGTGCGTGCAAAGGCGATCAGGCGCAGGCCGCCGATGCCACCGGCCACCACCGTCATCAACAGCAGCGTAGCCAGCGGCCATGCCGAAACCTGCAGCGGCGAGCCGATGAACTGCTGCTGGGTCTGCAGCTTGATGTAGGCGCTCAATGGCAGCAGCTGGTGCCAGACGCGGGTAAACAACGGCCCGTCCAGCACCGGGAAGGTGGCACTGGAAAACGCCAGTGCGGTGCCGATGCTCAGACCCACCGCGGACAGCGCGGTACCCATGTCGCGGGTGACGCCGACGAAAAACAACGCGTAGGCGGCCGTGGCCAGGTAGAACAGGGGCTGTGCGAGCAGCAGCAGGAGCACGCTGCCGGCCACACCATCGCCGCGCAGCCAGGCCAGGTAGCCGATGCCGAGCGCGCCATACAGCGAGAACAGCAGGAGGTACGGCGCGACCTTGCCGGCAATCGCCGACCACGGCGTGCGAGCCAGCCAGGCGGGCAGGGTGCCATCGCGGATCTCGCGGCCGAGGCTGCCGGCCACCGCAAGTGCCAGCACCAGCGACAGCACTGCGGGGAAGATCAGTGGCAGCAGGAACAGCTCGTAGCTGCGCGCCGGGTTGTACAGGATGTCCGACTGCACCGCGATCGGTGCCGCGCGCAGCTTGCCCGGGCCGACCTGCAGGCCGATGCGCTCGCGCAGCAGGCGTGCGTTCCAGGCCGAGACCGCGTCGCCGATGTCGCGCGACGCCGATTGGCCGGTGGTCATGTAGGTGGCGTTGTAATAGGCGAACACTGTGCCCTGGCGCCCACGCAGCGCCTGCCGGGTGACATCGCGCGGCACCAGCACGATGGCGAACACGTCCAGGCTGCGCAGCTGCGAACGTGCCTCCTCCAGGTCCGCTGGCTGGCTGGCGACGCGTACGCCGGGACTTGCGTCGAGCATGCGCAGCAGCAGGCGGCTGTCACTGCTGTGGTCAAGGTCGACCACAGCAATCGGGATATCGCGCATCACCGACGGCGTGAACATCCATGCCATCACTACCAGCATCAGTAGTGGCAGCAGGGTGACCAGCAGCAGGTCGGCACGGTTGCTGCGCAGCGACTGCAGCTCGCGCCGCCACGAAGCGGCGAAGCCGTTGCGGTCCGGGCTCAGTGCTGGGGCCATGCGAACAGCACGCTCATGCCGGGGCGGAAGCCCTCGATGCGGCGTACCGGGCGCACCCGCACCTCGAAGCTGCGGACGTCATAGCCGGACGACTGGCGGGTGGTACGCCAGGTTGCGTAGTCGCCGGCCGGATTGATGAAGTAGACCTCGAACTCACCATCTAGGCCCAGCGCCGGCACGCTGCCCTGCAGTTTGCTGCCGACCTTCAGGCCCTGCATCTGCGATTCGCGCAGGTTCATCGCCACCCACATGCGGTCGATGTCGACCAGGGTGAACACCGGATAGCCGGCCGGCACCAGCTCGCCCGGATCGGCCATGCGCTTGTTGATCTCGCCCGCCACCGGCGCGCGTCCTTCCACTTCTGCTCGCGCGGCGTTGACCTCGGCCACCGCGCCCTGCGCCTGTTGTACCTGGCCCTGGGCTGCGCGCTTGTCCTGCTCGCGGGCGCCGGCCAATGCCATGTCGTACTGCGCGCGGGCGGCGCGGGCCAGTTCGCGCGAACTGGTGGCCTGGGCATGCGCTTCATCGCGCTTCTGCCGGGTCATCACCCCTTCGTTGAACAGGTTCTGCACGCGCTGGTAGGTCGCTTCGGCCAGCGTCGCGCCGGCTTCGGCCCGCTTCCAGTTCGCTTCGGCGGCACGGATGTCTTCGCTGCGCGCGCCTTCATCGGCCTTGTCGGCCACCGCCTGCGCAGCGGCCAATGCGCCGTGCGCCTGCTGTTCCTTGGCGGCCACTTCGGGACTGTCGAGCAGGAACAGCACCTGCCCGGGCTGCACGCGATCGCCCTCGCGCACCTTCAGCTCGGCCACGCGCGCGGTGATCTTGGCGGCCACGTTGATCGTGTCCGCATCGGCCATGCCCTGGATCTGGTCGGCCGGGCTGCGCCAGGCCAGCCACAGGCCGAGCACCACCGCGACCAGCAGGACCACCAGCAGGATCGGTCCCAGCCGTCGCTTGCCGGGGGGCGTCGTCGCATCGTCGTGCAGCACATCACTCATGGTCGATCACCTCGTCCGCACGCCGCCGGAATTCTTCGAAACGGTCCATCTGTCCACTGATCTCCAGCAACTGTGCCAGCGCAATGTCGTATTGGTAGGCGGCCTGTGCGCGCTCGACACGGGCGCCGCCCAGGCCGAGCCGCGCATCGATCACATCCAGCGAGGTGGCCTGGCCTTCGCGGAATGCCAGCTCCTGCAGGCGCAGGTTTTCCTGTGCCTGGGCGATGCTGCTGTCGAGCAGCACGAACTGCTGGCGCGCGGTCTCAAGTTCGTTCCAGGCCTTGCGCACGCCCAGTGCGACCTGGTTCTCGGCCTCGCGCAGGCCCGCTTCGGCCTGGTCCTGCTGCGCACGCGCGGCGCTGATCTGCGCCGGCCGCGAGTTCGGCGACAGGAAGGTGTACTTCAGGCCGATGCCGAACGCCCAGTCCGGGTCGGTCAGCATCTCGTCGCGGCGACGGAAGTCGTACTGGCCGAAGGCGAAGATCTGCGGCTTCAGCTTGGCCTGCTGCACGCGCACGCCCTGTTCGGCCTGCGCCACCATCGCGCGCAAGCGCGCGATCTGCGGCTGGCGCGCCTGCGCCGTGCGCTCGAAGCTGGCCACCGGTTCCATCGGCACGCGCTGCACGAACAGCGGCGACACCGGCTGCACCTCGCCACCGCTGCGCAGCAGCGTGGCCAGCGCGGCCTTCAGCGTAGCCAGATCGTTCACCGTCTTCTGGTATTCGCGCTCGGCCTTGTCGCGGGCCACGGTGGCCTGCAGGCGCTGGGCGCGGGTGGCGAAGCCCTCGCGCTCCAGCTTTTCTGCATCGGACAGGTGGCGGTTGAGGCCGTCGCGTACGTCGCGGCGCACGTCCACCGCCTGCTCGGCCAGGCGCTGGCCGAAGTAGGCCTGGGCCAGCTGCACGGTCAATGATTGGCGCTGTGCCTCGCGCTCGGCGTTGGCCTGCTCATGGGCGGCGCTGGCCGCACGTTGCGCGGCCGGGATCACGCCGCCGGTGTACAGCGG
Organism: Stenotrophomonas sp. HMSC10F07; assembly: GCF_001807895.1. Classification (NCBI taxonomy): domain Bacteria; kingdom Pseudomonadati; phylum Pseudomonadota; class Gammaproteobacteria; order Lysobacterales; family Lysobacteraceae; genus Stenotrophomonas; species Stenotrophomonas sp. HMSC10F07. The sequence goes on along the minus strand of NZ_KV791344.1, from coordinate 48,329 downwards.
CAGCACCGCGGTCACTACCGGGCGGGTACGCCAGTCGCGCTCGGTGAACGACAACGGCGAATCGATTCCGAAGGCTTCAGCCACGGGCGCCAGCGAACCCAGTGGCAGGGTCAGGGTCTTCTGGAACTGCAGGCGGCGCACTTCGCCGGTGATCTCCGGCAGGCGCAGCAGGCGCGTGGCGTCCTGCAGGTCCTGCTTGTTGCGCGCCGCTGCATCTGCGGCGGCTAGTGCATCGGAGACCTGCTCCAGGCGTTGGCGTGCCTGTTCCCAGTCCAATGCGGGGGCGTCGTTGCTGTTCTGCGCGGACGCAGCGGTTGGCAGGCAGGTCGCCAGCACCAGCGCCAGCGCGGCCTTCGCGCGGTGCATCCTTGTACGTCGGCCGATCACGCCCATGCCGTCCCAGTGGTAAAGAAGTGCGCAAACGGTAGTGCGCGCGGCGTGAAGCCCGAGTCTGCGGTCATCGGATTGTCCTCAACGAAGGGTGCCGCTGGCCGCAGTGCGCAGCGCCTGGGTGATGTGCTGCAGCGTGCTTGAGCGCACGGCGGCATGTTGCCAGTACAGCGGCACATCCAGCCAGCGGCGGGGTTCCAGTACCACCACGCGGCCGGCGCGCACGGCGGGCGCGACCAGGGTTTCCGGGGCCATGCCCCAACCGAGTCCGCACGCGGCAGCTTCGACGAAACCGGTGGAAGAGGGCAGGTAGTGTAGCGGCGGCTGCAGTCGCGCGCGGGTCAGGCGCCGCACGAAGCGCCATTGCAGTTCATCCTTGCGGTTGAACACCAGCATCGGTGCGCGCGCCAGGGCCGCGGCCTGCATGCCATCGTTGAAGTACTGGCGGGCGAAGCCGGGCGAAGCGATCGCGTGGTAGCGCATGGCGCCGAGCGGGTGCACGTTGCAGCCCTTCACCGGCTGGCTTTCGGCGGTGACTGCGCCGAGCACGCTGCCATCGCGCAGCAGCTGCAGGGTGTGGTCCTGGTCGTCCATGCGCAGGTCGAACAGGTAGCCATGGCGCTGGTGCAGGTCGGCGATGGCGGGCACGAACCAGGTATCAAGCGAGTCGTCGTTGACCGCCAGGGGGATGGGCGTACGCGCAGCGTCGTTGCCACGCTCGGGTAGCAGCTCGGCCAGCGCCTCGGCTTCCAGCGCCTGCATCGGGCGTACCCGGCGCAGCAGCGCTTCACCGGCGGCGGTCGGTCGGCAGGGGGCCTGGCGCACCACCAGGACCTGCCCGAGCCTGTCCTCCAGGGCCTTGATCCGTTGCGACAGTGCCGACGGGCTGATCGACAGGCGGCGTGCCGCAGCCTCGAAGCTGCCTTCCTCCAGTACGGCAGCGAACGCGGCCAGTTGCGGGTGTACCAGGTCCATGTCGGCGCCCCTTCAGTTTTTCTGCACAGGATAAAGAAAAACCAGATTGTCTTAACCGACCGTTGGCCGCACCCTGCGCATCCCTTCGCTGCCTGGCTTGTCCTGATGTGGATCGCCGCTGCCGCCGCCGGCCTGTTCGCAGGTGCCGGCCTGATCATCGCCATCGGTGCGCAGAACGCCTTCGTGCTGCGCCAGGGCCTGCAGCAGCGCCATGTGGGGAAGGTGGTGCTGGCCTGCGCCGGCGCGGACATCGTGCTGATCCTGGCGGGCGTGGGCGGCATGGGCGCGCTGGTGCTGCAGTGGCCGCTGCTGCTGCAGGGGCTGCGCTTCGGTGGCGCGGCCTTCCTGCTCTGGTATGGCCTGCAGGCGGGGCTGCGCGCATGGCGCGGTGGCAGTGCGCTGGCCGCCGCCGAGGCGCAGGGCGGCAGCGGACGGCAGGTGCTGCTGACCTGCCTGGCCTTCACCCTGCTCAACCCGCACGTCTATCTGGATACGGTGGTGTTGCTGGGCAGCCTGTCCACGCGCTACCCCGGTGACCTGCGCTGGGCGTTCGCCGCCGGTGCGTGCGCCGCCAGCGTGGCCTGGTTCTGCACGCTGGGCTATGGCGCGCGCCTGGTGCAGCCGGTGTTCCGCAGGCCGGACGCCTGGCGGGTGCTGGATGGGGGCGTCGCGATCTTCATGTTCTGCCTGGCAACGCTGCTTCTGTTGCGTCCGCTCTAGGCCGCATCCACCGCGCACAATGGCGTTTCGCCGGGGCGCAGGGTCAATACGCGCACGCCGCTGCGGGTAACCGCCACGGTGTGCTCGAACTGGGCAGACAGCTTGCCGTCGCGGGTGTAGACCGGCCATTGGTCCGGCCGCTGGCGGATGGCCGGCCTGCCCTGGTTGAGCATCGGCTCGATGGTGAACACCATGCCTTCTTCCAGCACCAGGCCGGTGTTTGGATGGCCGTAGTGCAGGATCTGCGGTTCCTCGTGCATTTCCTGGCCGATGCCATGGCCGCAGTATTCCTTCACCACGCTGTAGCCGTGGCTGCGCGCGTAGCGGGCGATGGCGTGGCCGATGTCGCCCAGGCGCGCGCCGGGGCGCACCGCGGCGATGCCTTCCCACATCGCCTGGCAGGCGGCCTGCACCAGCCTGCGCGCGGCGTAGTCGACCTCGCCCACCAGGTAGGTGGTGCTGGAGTCGGCGATGTAGCCGTTCTTCTCCAGGGTGATGTCGAGGTTGACGATCTGGCCGTTGCGCAGCACGTCGGTGGTGCTGGGTACGCCGTGGCAGATCACGTTGTCGATCGAGGCGTTGAGCACGTACGGGAAGCCGTACTGGCCCTTGCTGGCCGGCCGCGCCTGCAGCTCGTCAACGATCATGCGTTCGACGAAATCGTTGATCTCCATCGTGCTGCGGCCCTGCAGCGGCAGCCGGTCGAGCGCGGCGAACACCTGCGCCAGCAGGCGGCCCGATTCGGCCATCAGCGCGATCTCGTCGGGGCGCTTGATGATCGCCATCTGCTCAGACCTGTCCCGGTGCCAGCAGCGGCGGCTGCACGCCGGCTGCGCGCAGTTCGCTGGCGACGATGTCCTGGAAGCTCAGCGTGGGGTTCATCTCGCATAGCATGCCGACCCGGATCCAGAAGTTGGCCTGGGCGTTGATCGAACGGCTGGAGACAGTGCAGGCACGGCGCAGCTGGTCGTGCAGGGTGTCATCGATGTTGACGATGCCCATCGGCGGTCCTGGAGTGGGAATATACGAAGCGTATATGTTTCGTATATCCGCCTCAAGCCCGCGTTGTTCAGTCCAGGTGGGTGGCAAAGCGCAGGCGGTTGCCGTCGGGGTCGCGCAGCAGCATTTCGCGGCTGCCCCAGTCGGTGTCATGCGGTGGCTGCTCGATCGGCACGTTGGCGGCGCTGAAGGCGCGGTACAGGCTGTCGACGTCGTCGACGATGAAGTACACCGCGCCGCCGACCTCGCAGTCACCGCTGTGCTCGGTGAGGAAGATCGTCTGGCCATCGCGGGTGAGCTGGGCGAACAGCGGCAAACCGGCTTCGAAGCGGTGTTCCCAGTCGACCACGAAACCCAGCCCCTGCACGTAGAACGGCAGGGTGGTATCGGCATGGCGCATGCGCAGTTGCGGGATGACGGTCTGGGGCATGGCGAGGGCTCCGGGGCGGGAACCCAGTGTAGTGCCGGCCGCTGGCCGGCATTCCCGTGAGCCCGGGAACAATGAGGTTGCCGGCCAGCGGCCGGCACTACCGAAGCCATGCCGGCCAGCGCCGGCACGACCGACGCGGTCAGCAGGCCGTCGGTAGGGCGGCCATCGCGGCCAGCAGCTCGCGGTTGACCTGTTGGTGCCGTGCCTGCCAGACCGGCAGGTCCTCGGCGCTGATGTCGGGCTGGCCATCCAGCGACGACAGCCAGCGCTTGAAGCGGCTCTGGTAGTTGGCCAGCGAAACTTCGCCGGTGATGTCACTGCCGACCAGGCCACCGGCGCGCAGTGCTTCGATCACCACCAGTGCGTGTTCCAGCTGGAAGCGGCCCTGGTCCCAGTTGCTTCGCGCAACGTCCTCGGCGAATACATCCTTGTCGATCGACAGGTAGGTCGGCTGTGGGGATGCGGCCTGCTCGGCGGCGAACGCGGCGACCAGTGCTTCCGGGTGCTCGAAGCGTCGGAACGCACGGCCCATGCCGAGGCGGTGGCCCCAGCCCACGTCCACGTCCATGCACCAGTACGTCAGGCGTCCACCCATCAGCGGTCGCCAGTGGTTCTCCCAGGCATGACCGAGGCCGATATCGCTGGAAGTGATGCCGAGCACATGGATGTGCGAGATCTGCGGCAGCTTGCTGGCGGCGTTCACCCACGAGCCGCAGTGCATGCCGAGCGGGAACCGCATGTTGTCCGGATGGTTGTCCAGCACCACCAGCTGGAACGGGGCCTGCCCGCGCATGCGGCGCAGCAGTGGCAGGCTGAGGTGGTGGAAGTCGCCACTGCCGAGCATGACGGTTCCGAGCTGGGCCGGCAGTGGTGCCAGCACGTCAGCGGCGAAACGGTCCAGGGTGGCATTGCTGCAGGCAAAGCGCAGCGGGTCATGCCACTGCGGCAGGGCCAGGGTCTGTGCCTGTGGCAGCGGCAGCACGCCACCGTCCAGGTCCAGGATCAGCGGGGAACGCAACGGCATCGTTCAACCGCCTCCATCAGGTTCGCCCTGCAGGTGCGGGGCCAGCTTGCGCAGGGCGGCGCGCAGCAGCGGGGAGCGTGCGTGGATCGCGTGCCGGGTGGAGGTGAAGCGCGCACCCAGTTCGGCCTTGATGCGCGAGTCGGTCCAGCCGGCCACGTAGTGGCTCAGGCCGTGCTGCAGCGCGTACTCGAGGTTGTGCATCCAGCTGACCGCGTACAGGTTGTGCTCGCGCGACTGCGGATAGGCCAGGCCGATGTACTTGTCCACCAGCTTGCCGGCATGCACGTAGCACAGGTTCCAGCCGATCAACCGGCCCTGGTGGCGGTACAGGAACATCCGTCCCTGGCCCTGGCTGTCGGCCAGCAGGTACTGGAAATAGGGCAGGTCGAGCTGGTCGAAATGCACCGCGCTCTGCGCGTATACGCCCAGGTACAGCGCGTACAGTTCGGCCTGCAGTTGCGGGTCGGCCAGGGCCGGGTTGCCGGTGGCGATGCAGTCGATCTGCAGGTCATCGCGCGAACGCAACTTGCGACGGATGTTCTTGCGGCGCGAGGATGACAGGCGGCCGAGATAGTCGTCGAGCGAATCGAAATCGATCGCCACCCAGGCCAGCGGCATGCCTTCCAGTTCGACGAAGCCGCGTGCCAGCAGCGCCTGCAGGAAGGCGCCGCTGTGTGCGTTGGCCGCGTCGTCCAGCAGCGGTGAATCGACTGCCAGGTCCTTCACCACCAGCAGCCGGGTATCGCGGATCGCGTGACGCGTCACGTCCTCGGCCAGCGCCTCCGGGGCAACGTGTGCCGGCAGCGGGGTGTACTCGGTGCTGGTGGCACCGACGAAGCGCGTCTTCCAGGTGATCCACGGCCGCCACAGGCGCGACAGCGGCAGGCCGAGCAGCCTGCCGCGCAGTTCGTCATCCATCGTGGTGGTCAGGTCCAGCGGCGCACGGAAGGTCGGCAGGCCGCTGGGAAGGCGGCCTGCCTCGAATCCGAGCGGGGGGTGGGCGAGGAAGCCCTCCAGCAGCGCGGTCGGTTCCAGCGCGGTGCTGGATGCGCGTGACGTCATCTCCATCGGCACGGGAACCGGCAGCGCATCGACCTCAGCCCTTGGCCTTGGTCAGCGCCTGGTCGAGCAGGGTGATCGCCAGGTCGATTTCTTCGTAGCTGATGTCCAGCGACGGCGCGAAGGTGATCACGTTCTTGTACCAGCCACCCACGTCGAGCACGAGGCCCATGCGCTTGCCGTCGTGCAGCAGGTCACCGGCCAGGCCGATGTCGACCATGCGGTCCAGCAGCTCCTTGTTCGGGGTATAGCCGTCGGCCTGGCAGATTTCCGCACGCAGCGCCAGGCCCAGGCCGTCGACGTCGCCGATTTCCGGGTGGCGCTTCTGCAGGCCGCGCAGGCCGTCGAGGAAGTACGCGCCCTTTTCCGGCACGGTGCGCTCGTAATCCATTTCCTTGCCCAGCTTCAGCACTTCCAGGCCCAGGCGGGTGCCCAGTGGGTTGGAGTTGAAGGTGGAGTGGGTGGAGCCCGGCGGGAACACGGTCGGGTTGATCAGCTCTTCGCGCGCCCACAGGCCCGACAGCGGGTTCAGGCCGTTGGTCAGCGCCTTGCCGAACACCAGCACGTCCGGGGTCACGCCGAAGTGCTCGATCGACCACAGCTTGCCGGTGCGCCAGAAGCCCATCTGGATTTCATCGACGACCATCAGGATGCCGTACTTGTCCAGCACGCGCTTGAGGCCGGTGAAGAAGTTGCGCGGCGGGATGACGTAGCCACCGGTGCCCTGGATCGGCTCGACGTAGAACGCGGCGTACTCGGCCTGGCCGACCTTGGGATCCCACACGCCGTTGTACTCGCTTTCGAACAGGCGCTCGAACTGCCACACGCAGTGGTCGGAGTACTCGTCCGGAGTCATGCCCTTCGGGCGACGGAAGGGGTACGGGAACGGGATGAACATCGCGCGCTCGCCGAAGTGGCCGTAGCGGCGGCGGTAGCGGTAGCTGGAGGTGATCGAAGACGCACCCAGGGTGCGGCCGTGGTAGCCGCCTTCGAAGGCGAACATCAGGCTCTTGCCGCCGCGCGCGTTGCGCACGATCTTCAGCGAGTCTTCAATGGCCTGCGCACCGCCGACGTTGAAGTGCACGCGGCCGTCGAGGCCGAACTTCTCGTGCATGTCCACGGCAATGGTCTTGGCCAGCTGCACGCGGGTCGGGTGCAGGTACTGGCTGGCGACCTGAGGCAGGGTGTCGATCTGGTCCTTCAGTGCATCGTTCAGGCGCTTGTTGCTGTAGCCGAAGTTGCACGCCGAGTACCACATCTGCAGGTCGAGGTAGGGCACGCCCGCGCCGTCGAACATGTAGCTGCCTTCGCCGCGCTGGAAGATCTTCGGCGGATCGACGTAGTGGACGGTGTCGCCGAAGGAGCTGTAGCGGGCTTCGTCGGCCAGCAGCTGCGCATCGGAGGCAGCGGCGTCGGCGTTCTTGTCAAAAATATTCATGCAGTTCGGTTCCGTGAAGGACGTTCGAAAGGGGTAACAGGGGAGCGCGCCTGGAAGGGAGTGCTCAGGCGGTGGCAAGCAGCAGGGGCAGTGCGGCGGGCTGCGGGCTGGCGTCGAGGCGACGTGGCTGCAGCAGGCTGCCATCGAGCAAGCGCGGCAGCAGTGCGATTGCATCGTGGAAGGTGTCGATGGCGGCATGCTCGATGCCGGCATTCGTGCAATGGGTAATCAGGCGGCGCTTGGCGAACACGAAGTCGGCGTCTTCGGACACGCAGAAATCCGAGCTGCCGTCGCCGATCATCAGCACGCGCGGTGCTTCCTTGGCGCGCGCCTGCGCGGCGCAGGCGCATTTGCAGGTGCCACTGCGGCAGCCTTGGGCCTGGTAGGGCGATTCCAGTTCCCAGTGGTCATCGCACCAGCGCAGGTGGTTGGCCACCACCGGCAGCTGCGCCAGGCCGTGGTTGGCGAGGATGCGATGGATCGCATAGTCCAGGCCGTCGCTGACGATGCGCAGTGGCAGGCCCAGCTGCTCGGTGCGAGCGACGAAGGCGACGAAACCTGGATCGATCTGCACCTGGTCCAGATGGGCATCAAGCGTGGCCGGATCCAGTTCCAGCAGCCGCACCTGGCCCTGCATGCATTCACGCGAGCCGATCTTTCCCGCCTTCCACTGGTCTTCCAGTTCCTGCCAGCCCGGCTGGCCGTACTTTTCCAGCAGCGAGTCGATGACATCTTCGAGGCTGATGGTGCCGTCGAAGTCACACAGGATGCTCCAGTGCATGGGCAGGTCCGTCGATGAGAAAGGCGTCCGGCACATTGCCGGGGCAGGCTCAATGTAGGCAGGCCGCCTTTCTCGTTCCTTTCCTGTTGAAAGGCGCTTTTGACGGGCTGGGAAAGCGTTCAGGAAAGTACACGGATGAATGCGCGGAGCGCAGGCCACGCATGCACGTGCGGGTCAGGCGCGGGCCAGGACCTGCAGTATTTCGCCCGTTTCCTCACGGGTCTGCCAGGCGCTGTTGCCAAGGGTGAGCATGCGTGCGGCGAAGTCACGTGCATTGGGCACGTCCTCATGCGGCACGATGCCACGCAGGTAGGCGTAGTCGGGCAGGGCATGGATGAACATGCGGCTGGCACCGAGGCCGCGCGGCCACAGGTCGTCCAGCGCGGCATCGCGCGCGCGCTGGCTGGGCAGCAGCAGCATCAGCATCGGCCAGGTGCCGCCGGTGCCGGCCAGGCCATCGACCACCTCCACCGCTGGCAGTTGTGCCAGCTGCACGCGCAACTGCAGTGCGCGCAGGCGCCCGGCCTGCAGGAACGCCGGCAATCGCCGCGCGGCATGGGCACCGATGTTCTGTCGCCATCGACTGACCCGGTGCTGCGGTATGTCCAGCGGGAAAATGTCACCGACCGCGTCTTCCAGATCGCCACGCTGCAGTGCGCTGCGCAGCGGATTGCCGTACACCAGCGACAGCAGCGAGGGGCGATAGCAGGCGGCAAGGCCAAGCAGCTGCACACTGCGAAGCAGCTCCCAGCGCAGGTTGAAGCGCACCTGTTCGGCGGCATGCTCGGCCAGTTCGGCGCGCAGTTCGTCATCGCGGCTGACCAGCAGGCCGCCTTCGTGCAGGCTCAGCCCCTTGCCGGCGGCCAGGCTGAAGAATCCGATGTCGCCACGCAGGCCGACACTGCTGTTGCCCACCCGTGCGCCCAGCGCCTGTGCGGCATCTTCGATGACCCAGGCGCCGGCGCTGCTGGCGATGTCGCAGGCCCGTTCGACATCGGCGATGCGACCGCCGAGGTGGGTTGGCAGGATGGCCAACGTACGCGCATCGGCCAACCGTTCGAGCTGGCCGGGATCGAAGTCGAAGTGGCCGCGCCGGGTATCGCACAGCTGCACGCGCAGGCCGAGGCTGTGCACCGCGATCGGCACCAGCGGGCAGGTGTAGGCCGGCATGATCACCGTGTCGCGCCTGGGTGCGCGCTTGCGCAAGGTGCGCAGGGCGATCAGCAGCGCGTGCGTGCCGGAACAGGTCAGCTGCAGCGGCGGCGTGCCCAGCTGGTTGGCCAGGATCCCGCGCAGGTCACCACCACCGGGAAGGAAGTCGCTGGCCTGCATCGGCAGGCCGGCGGTCGGTGGCAGTTCGCGCGCGAACAGGCTCATCGCAGCCCGCTCACGAGGTGCTTTCGGCGGGGCTGTGCGGGTCGTCCGCTTCCGCGCGGCCGAGGCAGACGATGCCGGCCACGATCAGGACCGCACCTACCAGGTGGTGCAGGGTCAGTGGCTCGTTCAACAGCCACGCCGACAGCAGCAGCACGCTGATCACTTCCAGGTGCGAGGCAGCGAATGCGGGGCCGATCGGCGCATGCCGCAGCAGGCTCATCCAGGTGAAGAACGCACCCACGTAGCCCAGGATGGCGCCGTACACCCATGGTTGCGACAGCACGCGCAGCAGCCAGGCGGTGTTGGCCTCGACCGGCAGAGCCGCCTCACCGGCGTACTTGAAGCACAGCTGGGCCAGGGTGTCGAAGGCCATCAGCAGCGGAAAACCGATCACATACAGGCGCCTCATGAGCCGGCCCCCACCACCGCCACGCCGGCTGTGACCAGCAGCATCCCGGTCACCCGCAATGGCGTGAGCTTCTCGCGGAACAGGATGCGGCCGGCGATCATCAGCGCCACGATGTTGATCGAGCCCAGCAGCACGCCCTTGGACAGCGGAACCAGTGACAGGAAGGCGATCCAGGCGACGAACTCAAGCACGTAACAGGCGATGCCGATCCACAGCCAGGGGCGGCTGAGCATGTGCTTCCAGCGCTGCAGTCCCTCGCCCTCCTGCGGGTCGCTGGCGGCGGCCTTGAAGGCGAGCTGGCCACCGGTATCGAGCACGACATTGGCCAGCCACAGCAGCGTGGCAAGTGCCCCCATCTCAGGCCACCGCCTTGAGGACGCCGCTGCGTTCACCGATCCCGGTGAAGAAGCGCGCGCTGCGGCGGATCACCTCGCGGCGTTCGCGGTCGATCGTGATCATGTGGTAGCTGTCCTCCAGCACCACCAGTTCCTTCGGGCCACTGACCCGCGACATCACCAGTTCGGCATTGCCCATGCTGGCCACGTCGTCTTCGCGGGCGTGCATCACCAGGCACGGGGCGGTGACCTGGTGCAGGTGGCGGCGGGTCCAGTTGCTCAGCGCACGCATCTCGGCCAGCGCGTGCCAGGGATTGCCCGGAAGGCCTGCCGCCGCGCTGTCGCCGGACAGCATGGCGGCGCTGACCTGCGCACGCAGGCGCTCGTCGCGCAGGCCGTACGGCGGTTCTTCCATGAACATGCGGTCGCGGCCGATGTTGAAGCGCTTGAACCACGGCAGCAGGAACGAGAGGCGGGCGACAGCGGGTATGTTCCAGCCGTCGTAGCGGAACGTGGCGCCATACACGCCGACGCCGGACACCCAGTCCGGTCGTCGAGCAGCAAGTGCCAGCGACAGCACCGCGCCCATCGACAGGCCACCGACGAACAGCTGGTCGACCTTGCCGCGCAGGCTTGCCGCCGCATCTTCCACGCCCTGGTACCACTGTTCCCAGGTGGTCGCCAGCAGGTCATCCACGGTGCCACAATGGCCGGGCAGCTGCACGCCGTGTACGGTGAAGCCGGCGTTGTTCAGCCCTTTGCCCAGCATGCGCATTTCCGCCGGGGTACCGGTCAGGCCGTGAACCAGCAGCACGCCCTGCGGGCCACCGGGGAGGAAGAAGTCGTGCGAGTCGGTCACCTGGCGGCTCCGGGACGGCAGTGGGGAGGGTCAGGATCGCAACCGCGATTTTCGCCAGCCTTTCAGCGCCCCGGTCCGGGTCAGGGGGCCTTCAGCAGCGGCAGTGTGATGGCGACCTTGAGTCCGCCGCCGGGGCGGTTGAGGAAGGTCAGGCGCCCGCCGAAGTGCTCCACCGCCTCGTGGGCGATGGCCAGGCCCAGGCCGGTGCCGCTGGCGGTGGTGCCGGGGGCGCGGAAGAAGCGCTCACCCAGCCGCGGCATCACGTCCTCGGGTACGCCGGGCCCGTTGTCCTCCACGTACAGTTCGACGTCATTGTCATCCAGCGCGTGCACGCCGACGGTAACGGTCGCATCGCGGCCGGCATAGCGCAGCGCATTGTCGATCAGGTTATCCAGTGCTTCCTGCAGCTGGGCACCGTTGCCGAGCACGCGCAGCGGCTGGGGGCTGCCGCGGTAACCCAGATCGATGCCGTCGCGGATCGCTTCAGGCACGCGTGTACCGACCCACTGCGGCACCCGTTCGCACAGGTCCAGTGCCTCCACCGTCTCCGGCACGGTCTGGGCCCGGCTCAGCGCCAGCAGCTGGGTGCTGACCCGCGCGGTGCGCTGGTTGAGCCGGCGGATGTGCTGCAGTGCCTCGCGCACCGTGTCCGGGTCGCCATGCGCCAGTGCCTGGTCCACGTGCAGGGCCATGCCGGCCAACGGCGAGCGCAGCTGGTGCGCGGCGTCGGCGATGAAACGGTTCTGCAGGGTGATCATTTCCGCCTGGCGCGCGAACAGATCGTCGATGGTGCTGATCAGCGGCTGGATCTCTTCGGGCACGTCGGCATCGGAGATCGGTGCCAGTTCGCCGCGGCGCTGCGCCAGGCGGGTCCTCAGCGGGGTCAGGATGCGCAGGCCATGGGTCACGCCGAACCAGACCAGCGCGGCGGTGCCCAGCGCCAGCATGGTCATCAGCGGGATGATGATCATCAGGATTTCGCGCGCGCGCTGGCGTCGTTCGGCCATGCTTTCGGCCACCGTCACCGCCAGCTGGTCCTGCGGATCGTTCATCGCCCGCGTGCAGACGGTGGCCATGCGCACCGGCTGGCCGTTGAGAATGCCATCGTACAGGGTGGGGTCCACGCCGGTGCATTCCTGCGAAGGCGCGTAGGCACTGAAATCCGCATTGCCGCTGAGTGTCCCCTGGCGGCTGCTGTCCACGTTGAAATAGCGATGGCCGTCGGGCTCGTACTCGATCAGGAAGCGCGCCTGCGGAGACAGGTCGCTGGTCACCGGCATGGTGCTCAGCATCTGTGCGAACGAGTGCGTGTCGTCGATCAGGTTGCGGTCGTGGATGCGGTTGGAATAGTCCAGCGCAACGTAATAGGCCAGGATCGTATTGAAGGTGAGCAGGCCAAGCATCGGCAACGCCAGGAAGGCGAGCAGGCGCCGTCGCAGGCTGGGGGGGCCGCTGATCACGGGGCGCTGCCGTCCTGCGCGTCTTCCAGCATGTAGCCCAGCCCGCGCACGGTGCGGATGCCCATGCCGCCCGGCTGCAGCTTGCGGCGCAGGCGGTGCAGGGCGATGTCCAGGCCGTTGTCGGTCAGGTCCTGGCCCCAGTCGCACAGCGCTTCCACCAGCTGCGCGCGTGACACGATGCGCTCTGCACGCACCGCCAGCGCCGACAGCAGGCCGAACTCGCGTGCGGTCAGTTCAAGTGATTGGTCGTCGATCCATACGCGGTGCCCGGCCAGGTCCAGGCGCAAGCGGCCGATGCGCAGGTCCGGATTGCCGTTGCTGGTGACCCGCCGCAGCTGTGCACGCACGCGGGCTTCGAATTCGTCCAGTGCGAACGGCTTGACCAGGTAGTCGTCGGCACCGAGGTCGAGCACGCGCACCCGCTCGGCCAGGCCGTCACGCGCGGTCACCACCAGCACCGCCAGGCCATCGCCACGCTGGCGCAGTCGTTGCAGCACGTCGCGGCCATCCAGTTGCGGCAGCCCCAGGTCCAGCACCAGCAGCGCGTACTGGGTCGAGCCCAGTGCTGCATCGGCGTGCGCACCGTTGTCGACGTGGTCGACCACGTGCCCCTGCCGGCGCAGCGAGGCGCACAGGCCGGAGGCGATGTCCGGGTCGTCTTCAGCAATCAGAACGCGCATGCGCGGGGGCTCCTGTAACGGTCAGGCCCACCGGCTGGGCGGGGTGGGCCTCTCGGCTGCCGAAGGGTAGCCGCAAACCGGGTGAAGGTGGAGCGCGCCGGCACCTCCCGGCGCCGTCACGCTTTCCCTCCATTCAGTCCTGCAGCCCCGGCTCACCCCGCGCCAGCGGCAACCGGGAGCCATCCAGCAGGCCACGGCTGAGCTTGCCCTCCTCGATGAACAGCAGTTCGCCGTTCTCGCCGTTCTTGATGCTGCTGTCGATGGCGATCACGCGGTCGCCGTGGAAGCTGCTGACGTGTGGCATCGAGGTATGGCCGACCACGATGCGCTTGAGCTGCAGGCGGTCGAGCACGGCCTGCACACCCGCGGTGTCGAGGCGGCCATCGAAATAGCCGCGGTACCAGATCGGGCTGGTCTTGCCGTCATACAGCGGTGCGGTGGCCGGGTCGGCCTTCACTTCGGCCCTGGGCAGGCCCAGCGAGGCCTGATAGGCCGCGTTGGTGCGTGCCGGGTCCAGCGCCAGCTGCACCGCCTCGGGCGAGATGCCGCCGTGCAGGAACAGGGTATCGCCGATCTTCAGCAGCACCGGTCGGGTGCGCAGCCACTGCCCGATCACCGAGTCGGCGCCATACAGCTGCGGGTAGCTGCGGCCCAGCAGCTGGGCGCTGCGCAGGTACTTCGGGCTGACGTAGCGCAGGTCGTCATACAGCACCATGGTTTCGTGGTTGCCGAGCACGAAGTGCACGGCGCCACCGGCGGCGGCCGCCTGCTGCTGCAGGCCGTAGAGCAGCCAGAACGCCTCGGTCACCTGCGGGCCGCGGTCGAACACGTCGCCGGCGATGACCAGCGTGTCCTTGCCCAGCGCCCAGCGATCCTGCGCGTCGATCACGTGATGGGCACGCAGCAGGCGCACCAGCAGCCCATACTGGCCGTGGATGTCGGACAGCGCGACGATGCGCGGTGTGGCCGGCAGCACCGAGACCGAGGCTGCATTCGGCGCAGCCACATGCACGGTGTGTTCGTAGCCGCAGCGCGGTGCGATATCGGTCCCTGTTGCCCCGGAGGCAAGCGTGCGCGATTCGACCTTGTCGGCACAGATCCACTTGGCCTGCACCCGGTCGCCCTGGCGGAACACATAGGGGCCATCGGCCTGCACGTGGTCGGCGGGCGCGGCCACCTCGCGCGCCTGCGTGGTTCCGGCGCTGCAGGCCAGCAACGGCAGCAGCAGGGCGGTCATCAGGGAAGGGCGAAAGCGCGACATCGTCGGTGTCCGGCGGCGGAAACATCCGATGCTAACCGGCGCGGCCGGATCGTGGTGTGCGCGAATGGGCGGATCAGGCGTCGCGCCGGTCGTCCTTGAGCTTGCGCACACGGGTGGCGGCGGCCTGCAGCGGCTGACCGTCGCGACCGCGCGGCTGCATGTACGGCAGCGGGCGCCGCGTGCTGGACTCGATCAACTGCGAATGGGCTTCACCGGCGTTGAAGCGATGGCGTTCTCCCCACTGGCGCAGCGCGACCAGCAGCGGGAACAGTTCCTGGCCGGCGTGGGTGAGCACGTATTCCTGGTAGGCCGAGCCGTCGGAGGCCGGTTGCAGTTGCAGGATGCCGGCCTCGACCAGCCTGCGCAGGCGGTCGCTGAGGATGTTGCGCGCCGCGCCGAGGCTGCGCTGGAAATCACCGAAGCGGGTGATGCCGTCGAACGCGTCGCGGATCACCAGCAATGCCCAGCGGTCACCGAGCAGGTCGGCACTGCGGGCTACAGGACAGGGACTGTCGGCGTGCATGCTGGATACCTCCGAATGTGGTTGCAGTTTAAAACCAATGGCGATAGCCTGCATCTGGTTTCAAATTGCAACTACAAGATGAGTGCCGCATCTCTTCCCCGCCCGCTGCTGGTCCTGCTTGCGGTTGCCGCCGGCGCCAGCGTTGCCAATGTTTACTACGCGCAACCGCTGCTGGATCAGCTTGCACGCGCCTTTGCACTGGACCGGGCCGTGGCCGGCGCGGTGCTGGCTGCCACCCAGGCCGGCAGCGTGCTGGCGTTGCTTGGCCTGCTGCCGCTGGCGGACCGCGGTGACCGGCGACGCCTGCTGCGGCTGCAGCTGATCGCACTGGTGCTGGCCCTGTTGTGGCTGGCGGCGTCGCGCACGGCGAGCTGGCTGTTGTCTGGCATGCTGCTGGCCGGATTGCTGGGCACGGCGCTGACCCAGGGCCTGATCGCCTACACCGCCACGCTGGCACCGCCCGAGCAGCGCGGTCGCATGGTTGGCGTGGTGCAGGGCGGAGTGTTCATCGGCCTGCTGCTGGCGCGCGTGGTGTCGGGTACGGTGGCGGCGGCCTTTGGCTGGCAGATGGTCTACCTGCTGTCCGCGGTGGTGATGGCGGCATTGGCGGCGCTGCTGTGGCAGCGCTTGCCCGCAGTACCGGTGCCGTCGGTCCCGCCGCAGTGGCGCGACCTGCTGGGCTCGATGCTGGGCATGCTGCGCCGGGATCGAACGCTGCGCGAGCGTGGTCCGCTGGCATTGCTGCTGTTTGCCGGACTCAACGTGTTCTGGGCGGCGGCTCCCTTGCCGCTGTCGGCCCCGCCGCTGCAGTGGTCCACTGCGGCCATCGGTGCGCTCGGCCTGGCCGGGGTGGCAGGTGCATTGATGGCGTCGCGGGTCGGGCACTGGATGGACCGCGGTTTTGCCGATCGGGTCAGTCTTGGCGCGCTGCTGTTGATGCTGGTCGCGTGGTGGCCGCTGCTGGGCCTGCCGCAGTCGCTGTCGTTGCTGCTGCTGGGCGTGATCGTGCTCGATCTGGGTGGGCAGGCGCTGCATGTCTCGAACCAGGCGCTGCTGCTGCGCGCGCCGGGCGAGCAGCATGGACGCCTGGTGGCGCTTTACATGCTCTTCTATGCGGTGGGTAGTGGTGCCGGTGCGGCTGCCGGGCCCTGGATGCAGGCCCGGCACGGCTGGCCTGCCGTGTGCCTGCTGGGTGCAGGCATCGCGTTGCTGGCGCTGCTGTGGTGGGCGGGGTGGCGAGTGGTGGCGTTCAATGCATCGGCTGGCGCGCGGACCGGTAAAGTCGACTGTCGGTAGAGTCGCCTGTCAGTCGACTGCTCTTCGCCCCGCGTGCGAAAAATCCCGCGCTGCGCGCGATAGTCGACCAGCGGTCGACTCTACCTGTCCTGTCGTCATCGCTGCAGTGCGCGCCGCCCCGGGGCTTCCTCAAGGTCCCCGCTGGCCACCACCACGCGGTTGCGGCCGCTGCGCTTGGCCTCGTACATCGCCGCGTCGGCACGTGCCATCAACCGTTCGTAGTCCGGGTGGCCATCATGGCCGGCCACGCCGATGCTGGCAGTCAGCGACAGAACCTGGCCGTTGGCCAGTGCCACTGGCGACTGCGCGATCTGCCGGCGCAGGCTCTCGGCGATCACCGAGGCCTGTGACTCACTGGCGGCAACCAGCACCACCACGAACTCCTCGCCGCCGTAGCGGAACAGGTAGTCGCTGCCGCGGGTCAGCTGGCCGAGCAGGCCGGCGACGTGCTGCAACGCGCGGTCGCCGGCATCGTGGCCGTGGCCGTCGTTGATCGCCTTGAAGTGATCCAGGTCGAGCAGCAGCAGCGAGAACGGCGTGCGGTTGCGCGTGGCCAGCTCGATCTCCCTGCGCAGCACGGTAGGCAGGAAGCGGCGGTTGAGCAGGTTGGTCAGGGCATCGCTGCCGGCATCCAGTTCACCGATGCGTTCGAACAACAGCGTCATCAGGGTACGGATGGCGGCCAGGTCCTCGCGAATGGCCGGCAGCACCGCCAGTCGTTGCGCCGGGGTGTCATGGTTTGCCCGCTGCAGGTTGCCGTCGATGCGGGCCATCAGCTGGCCGACCTGCTGGGTTTCGCTGCTCTCGCCGAAGCTGGGGATGCCCTTGTGGGTGAACCACAGGCCGAATTCCGAGGTCGCCAGGCTGGCGCTTTCGCCGGCCTGCACGTGGCCGGCGAGTGCGTAGAGCAGGGCGTTCTCCCAGTCCAGCAGCAGTGCACGCTGGCGCTCGCGTTCGGTACCGACATTCTGCACCAGCGAGAACAGCCGGTAGGCAGCATCGGCACGGGTGGAGCGCTCACGTGCATGGGTGTAGGCCAAGGTCATGCCTTCCATGGCGATGTCCATGATCGCGCTGAGGCAGTCGATGGCGGCGAACGCGGTGGCGCTGTCGGGCGCGTCGTCGCGCAGGCGCACGAACAGTTCGTGCTTGAGCACGCGCGCGCCGCGGGTGACCAGATCGACCGGAATGCCGACCCGGGCATGCACATCGCCGATCACCCGCTGCGAGGCTACGGTGCCGGCAATACCGTCGGCATCGGTGGTCAGCAGCTGCACCAGCCAGCGCTGCATGGCCGGCTGCAGGCGCTGCTTGACCTGGTCATGGGACAGGAAGCGGCGTGCACGCGCGTCCTGCAGCAGTACTTCGTAGAAGCGTTGGGCCAGCGCCGGCGGGGCATCGGCGGCGGCATCGCGCAGCAGCGCGGTGGCGGCCGGCCCGGCCTGCTGCAGGCAGTGCTGCCAGGCCTCGGCCAGCGGCTGGCTGGCATCGTCCAGTTGAGGTGGTTCCACGTCGATCTCTGACTGCGCACGCCAAACCACGGGTATCGGCCGTGGTGGCGTGCGGTTGATGGCGGGTAAGCCGGCCAGTTTAAGCGCGATGCAGGGTTGCACGGTGCGCAAAGCACATCGGCGCCACTGCGGCAATGAGTGAACGCATTTGAGAATCACTCGCATTGATGGGAGAATGCGCGCACGGATCGGGCCGCAGGCGACTGCAGCGACGCTCCGCCTCCCCCTCGTCGTTGCCTCAAGCCCTTTGCCAGAGGCCCCGTTGCCCTGCCAGAAGGTCCAGATCATGTCTCCTGCCGTTGTCCTTTCGCCGCGCCCGCTGGCGCTTGCCGTTGCCGCCCTGCTGGCGGGCAGCGCCCTGACCGCCCAGGCTGAAACCGACGCCACCGATATCGACACGGTGCATGTCACCGCCTCGCAGATTGCCCGCCAGGCGTTGGGTACCTCGACCATCACCGCCGAGGACATCGCCCGGCGCCCGCCGGCCAACGACATCGCCGAACTGCTGCGGACCATGCCGGGCGTCAACCTCACCGGCAACAGCGCCTCGGGCCAGTACGGCAACAACCGCCAGATCGACCTGCGCGGCATGGGCCCGGAAAACACCCTGATCCTGGTCGACGGCAAGCGCATCGGTGCGCGTGATGCCGTGCGCATGGGCCGCAGCGGTGAGCGCAATACCCGCGGTGACACCAACTGGGTGCCAGCGGAAATGATCGAGCGCATCGAAGTGCTGCGCGGACCGGCGGCGGCACGCTATGGCTCCGGTGCTTCCGGTGGCGTGGTCAACATCATCACCAAGCGCCCGACCGGCGACCTTGCCGGTGCGGTCGACCTGTACGGGCTGGTGCCTGAACACAGCGCCGAAGGTGGCAGCGAGCGCGTCGGCCTGCAGCTGAGTGGGCCGATGACCGACACGCTGTCGTTCCGCCTGTACGGCAACCTCAACAAGACCGACGCCGATTCACTCGATCTCAACCGTCAGTACGCCACCCAGCCGAACGCAGTGCCACCGGCTGGCCGCGAGGGCGTCAAGAACCGCGACGTCAACGCGCTGCTGCGCTGGGACGTGACCGCCAACCAGGTGGTCGAGTTCGAGGCGGGCACCAGCCGCCAGGGCAACATCTACGCCGGCGACCGTGCGGTCAGCACCACCGGCACCTCGACCGGCGTTGATCTGGCGGCGCTGGCCGACGGCAAGGCGGAGACCAACCGCATGTACCGCAACACCGGCGCGATCAGCCATCGTGGTCGCTGGGGCGATGTCACCTCGCGGGTGACGGCCGCGGTGGAAGCGGTGAACAACTCGCGCATCAACGAAGGCCTGGCCGGTGGCCCGGAAGGCAGCTTCAACGGCACCGACTGGTCGACCTCGCGCCTGCGCAACTACCAGCTGGACGGTGAAGTCAGCTTCCCGACCACGCTGGGTGGTGCCGAGAACATCTGGACGCTGGGCTTTGAACACCTGGACAGCCGCCTGACCGACCCGTACTCGATGAGCCAGTCCAGCAGCAGCGGCGGTGGCATCCCGGGGCTGTCGGCTGATCGTGCGCGCGGCAAGGCCGATGCGCAGACCACGGCGGTGTTCGTGGAAGACAACATCTACCTGGGCGAGCGCTGGATCGTTACCCCGGGCCTGCGCTTCGACCACCACAGCCAGTTCGGCAACAACACCAGCCCCAGCCTCAACGCGCAGTTCCGTATCAGCAGCGACTGGGTGGTGAAGGGCGGCATTGCCCGCGCGTTCAAGGCGCCGAACCTGTACCAGTCGAATCCGGACTATCTCTACTACACCCGCGGCAACGGCTGCCCGAATGCGCTGCCGAGCCTGGGCGCCGGTTGCTACATGCGCGGCAACGCAGACCTGAAGGCGGAAACCAGCCTGAACAAGGAACTGGGCATCGAGTGGGCACCGCAGAGCGGCTTGCAGGCGTCGTTGACCTACTTCCACAACGATTACAAGGACAAGATCCAGGCCGGCTACACCCAGATCGGGCTGACCGCCGACACCAAGGGCCGCATCTTCCGCTGGGAGAACGCGCCGAAGGCGATCGTGCAGGGGCTGGAAGGCAACCTGGTCATTCCGCTGCTGGGCGAGCAGGGCAACCGCCTGAAGTGGAGCAACAACTTCACCTACATGGTGGAAAACGAGAACAAGACCACGCACCAGCCGTTGTCGGTGATCCCGAAGTACACGATCAACACCATGCTGGACTGGCAGGCCACCGACAGGCTGTCCGTGCTGCTGACCGGCACCTTCTACGGCAAGCAGGAACCGGCCACGACCAACATCAACAACGACCCCCGCTGCACCGGCAGCTGCGATGCATCGATCGCGCTGCAGGATCGTGGCGCGTACAACATCTGGGGCGTGAGCGCGCGCTACAAGGTGACCGAGACGGTCAGCTTCGGCTTCGGCGTGAACAACCTGGCCGACAAGCGCCTGTTCCGCGAGGCCAACAGCAGCGATGCCGGCGCGGCGACCTACAACGAACCGGGCCGCGCCTACTGGGCCAGCCTGCGCTTCGGCTTCTGACGGCAGGCCGGCGAGGGCTCGTGTGACCTGCAATGTTATAAACATCGTAATAGTCTCCTCCGCCGGCACCGCGTAGCCTGCACCGCATCGCAAAGGAGCTGTTGCCATGGGCCACGACCACGATCACCTGCCGTCCCAGATCCGCCACGAGAAGCCCTTGTGGTGGGCACTCGGCCTGACCACCACCTTCCTCGTCGTCGAAGTGGTGGGCGCGTTCTGGACCAACAGCCTGGCGCTGTTGTCCGACGCCGCGCACATGGCCACCGACGCGCTGGCGCTGATGATCGCGCTGGTTGCGGTACGGCTGAGCCGGCGCCCGCCGGATGCGCGCCGCACCTACGGCTATGCACGGCTGGAAGCGTTGGGCGCGATGATCAACGGTGCCATGCTGTTCGTGGTCGCCGCCTACATCCTGTGGGAGGCGATCGGCCGCTTCCGCCAGCCGCAGGAGATCGCCTCCTCCGGCATGCTGGTGATCGCGGCTGCGGGCCTGGTCATCAACCTGATCTCGATGCGCCTGCTGCAGGCGGGCAGTGGTGAGAGCCTCAACGTGAAGGGCGCCTACCTGGAAGTATGGGCCGACATGCTCGGCTCGGTGGCAGTGATTGCGGGCGCATTGTTGATCAAGTGGACCGGATGGAAGCCGATCGACCCGATCCTGGCGGTACTGATCGGTTTGTGGGTACTGCCGCGCACCTACGTGCTGATGCGTGAGGCGATCAACGTGCTGCTGGAAGGTGTGCCCAAGGGCATGGACGTGGCCAGGGTGCGCGACAGCCTGTCCGGCCACGCCGCAGTCCTGGATGTGCATGACCTGCACGTGTGGGCGCTGGCTTCGAGCACCCCGGCGCTGACCGCGCACATCGTGATGCGCGACGGCACCGACGCCGATGCGTTGCGCCGCGAGCTGGGCGGTCGCCTGCATGATGACTTCGGTATCGAGCACGTGACGCTGCAGATCGAGGCGGACCACTGCGGCGAAGCCTGTGGCGAACCGGCGCCGGCCAACGGCGGCGGACACAAGGGCCATGAGGGCCACGACCACGGCGAGGACGCGCAGGGCCATCGTGGCCACGTGCATCGTTGATCGACGATTGACGCGCGCGCCGGGAGATGGCCGGCGCAGCTATTCGTCCCGCCGCGAGGCCAGCCGATCCGCCAGCCGGGTTGGCTCCGGCAACCGGTAGCCGCGCAGGGTGCGCAGCACCCAGCCCAGCGCGGTATCGGCACTGATCCGATGGCCACCGGCCACGAACAGCGGCTTGCAGCGCACCTTGCTGCGCAGCACCCAGCCCAGTTGCTCGTCGCCATCCAGCAGCGGTGTATGCGCACCAGCTTCGGCGTCCGGTTCGACGAACCTTCCCACCAGTTTCGATTTCGCCACGCCGATGCTCGGCAGGTCGGTGACCACGCCCAGATGCGCGGCCACGCCCAGCCGGCGCGGATGGCTGATGCCGTGGCCATCGACGAACACCAGGTCCGGCACGCGTGGCAGCAGCGCCAGCGCGGCCAGCAGCGCCGGCAGCTCGCGGAAGCTGAGCAGGCCGGGGATATAGGGCATCGCCGTGGGCATGCGCGCGATCTCCTGCGCCACGGGCTGCAGCGTCTTTGCGTCCAGCAATACCGCCGCAGCGCGGGTGATGGCACCGCTGTCCTCGAAGCCGACATCCAGCCCGGCCAGCCAGCGCACCTTGCGTGGCAGGCGGTCCTGGCGTTCCACGCGGCCGGCCAGTTGCAGCTGTTGCGCGCGGGCGGCGGTGACGCTGCCTTCCCAGCGCCCGGGGTCGATCACCGTATTCATGGGTCACAGCATCGCACGGGCGGCGCCACGGCCCGGTGAGCGGCGGCCGGGCTACAATGGCGGCCTGCCTTTCCTCGCGTTGGAGACCCTGCAGTGACCCGTAAACTCGTACTGTTGCGCCATGGCCAGAGCCAGTGGAACCTGGACAACCGCTTCACCGGCTGGGTCGATGTCGACCTGACCGAGCAGGGGCGTCGCGAAGCGGCCGCCGCCGGCCGCCTGATGCGCGAGGAAGGCCTGCAGTTCGACGTTGCGCACACCTCCGTGCTCAAGCGCGCCATCCACACCCTGCAGGGTGCGCTGGCCGAGCTGGAGCAGGACTGGCTGCCGGTGAACAAGTCCTGGCGCCTCAACGAGCGCCACTACGGCGGCCTGCAGGGGCTGGACAAGGCCGAGACCGCGGCCAAGCACGGCGAAGAGCAGGTCAAGGTCTGGCGTCGTTCGTACGACATCCCGCCGCCGCCGATGGACCTGGAAGATCCGGGCCACCCGATCCATGACCGCCGCTACGCCGGCCTGGACCGCAACGCGCTGCCGGGCACCGAGTCGCTGGCCACCACCCTGGATCGCGTGCTGCCGTACTGGCACGACGCCATCGCACCGCAGCTGAAGGACGGCAAGACCGTGCTGGTCACCGCCCACGGCAACTCGCTGCGTGCGTTGTACAAGTACCTCAACAACGTCTCGCGCGAGGAAATCCTCGAGCTGAACATCCCGACCGGCATCCCGCTGCTGTTCGAACTGAACGATGACCTGACCGTGCAGTCGTTCCGCTACCTGGGCGACCCGGAAGCGGCGCGCAAGGCCGCCGAAGCCGTAGCCAACCAGGGCAAGGCGAAGTAAGAAGCAGAAGGCCGGCGCAAGCCGGCCTTCGCTTTTGTAGAGTCGAGCCCACGCTCGGCTGACGCTGTCGCAACCCGGTAGAGCCACTTCATTGGGGCTGCATGTGCCAGCTACGAAGGACCCGGCAGGCGCACCTTCGGCGACTGCAACGCAGCAATGTCGATGACGTGGTCCTGGCATATCACCTGGTAATGCGTGAATGGGCCCGGGTAACGGGTATCAGCGAAGGTGGCACGGCCCAGATATTCAAGGAATTTCGAACGGCTGTAGCGGCGGAACAGGTTGCCGCTCCAGGCTTCGGCGTCGTCCCAGCTCTGGTAGGACTCGTTGTGCACGGCGTAGCTGATGTAGTGGTCCCAGATCAGTTCAAACCGCTGCGAGTGGGGCACCACCTCTATCGCACGCACATCATCGATTGAACGTCCATGACCGAGCTCCACGCGGGAGGGCTTTCCGACCACCCGGCCCTCCTCGACGACCAGGCGCAGACGATTCGCTTCCGGCTCGCCAATCTCAGTAAGAAACAGAAACTCACAGGTGTCGAGGGCCAGCAGCAGCGCAGTTTCGTCCATGGTCATGAGGTCCAGTGATCGCAGAGGCCAGAGCATACCGGCGCGCGGCGGGAGCTGCGCCGTGGACTCTGTGACCTTTGGCCGGTCCCCAACCTCGCGCCCCCGGCTACCCTGTGAAATTACCCGCAGGAGAGCCTCATGAACGTCCGCAACCTGGTCCCGCTGGGCCTGACCATCGCCATCGCTGCCTCGCTGGCCGCCTGTGGCAAGAACGAAACCGCGCCGGCGGCCAGTGCCGACGCCAAGCCGGCCTTCGACCTGTCGCAGATCAAGACGCCGCTGATCTCGCTCAACAGCGCCGACCTGGATCCGGCCATTTCGGCCTGTACCGACCTCAATGGCTTCGTCAACAGCAAGTGGCTGAAGGCCAACCCGGTGCCGGGAGACCAGACCACCTGGGGCAGCTTCGAGATCCTGCGCGAGCGCTCGCTGGAAGTGCAGCACGCGCTGGTGCAGCAGGCCGCCGCCAGCCAGGCCAAGGCCGGTTCGGTGGAAGCCAAGATCGGTGATATCTGGAAGACCGGCAACGACGAGGCCAAGATCGAAGCCGCCGGCCTGGCGCCGCTGCAGCCGCAGCTGGACAAGATCACCGCGCTGAACGACACCGCCGCCATCACCCAGTACCTGCGCGACAGCCAGGCCGAGGGCAAGGGCGTGCTGTTCTCGCTGTTCGCCAATGCCGACTACAAGGATTCGGCCAACGTCATCGCCTACGTTGGCCAGGGCGGCCTCGGCCTGCCGGAGAAGGGCTACTACTTCGATGATGCGCAGGCCAAGATCCGCGACGCCTACGTGGCCTACATCGCGCAGGTGCTGACCCTGTCCGGCGTGGACGCGGCGCAGGCCGCCGAGCAGGCCAAGGCCGTGATGGCCTTCGAAACCCGCCTGGCCAAGGCCTCGATGTCACGCATCGAAATGCGTGACCCGGCCAAGCGCTACAACCCGCTCAGTGCCGCCGACGCGGACAAGCTGACCCCGAACTTCAGCTGGACCGCGCTGTTCGACACCCTGAAGGTACCGGCCGCGCAGAAGTTCTCGCTGGCGCAGCCGGGCTTCTTCGGTGAAATGGACAAGATGCTGGCCGATGTGCCCGCCAGCACCTGGCAGGCCTACCTGCGCTTCCACACCATCGACGATGCCGCGCCATACCTGAGCAGCCAGTTCGAGAAGGCCAACTTCGATTTCTACGGCACGACCCTGCGTGGCCAGAAGGAAATGCAGCCGCGCTGGAAGCGCGTGCTGGAGTCGGTCAACGGCGGCATGGGCGAAGCCCTGGGCCAGCTGTACGTCGACGCCGTGTTCCCGGCCGAGTCGAAGGTCGCCATGCAGCACCTGGTGGAAAACCTGTCGCAGGCGCTGAAGGCGCGCCTGGAGCAGCTGCCGTGGATGGGCGAAGAAACCAGGAAGAAGGCGCTGGAAAAGTGGGCCAGCTTCACCCCGAAGATCGGTTACCCGGACAAGTGGCGTGACTGGGCGGGCCTGCAGACCAACGGCGACAGCTACCTGGGCAACATGCAGGCGGCGCGCGCGTTCAACTACCGCTACATGCTGGACAAGATCGGCAAGCCGGTGGACAAGACCGAGTGGGGCATGACCCCGCAGACCGTCAATGCGTACTACAACGCCACCAAGAACGAGATCGTATTCCCGGCGGCGATCCTGCAGGCGCCGTTCTTCGACGCCAAGGCCGATCCGGCGCTGAACTACGGCGGCATCGGTGCAGTCATCGGCCACGAGATGATGCACGGTTACGACGACTCGGGCAGCCAGTTCGCCGCCAACGGCAACTTCGACAACTGGTGGACGGACGCCGACCGCAAGGCCTTCACCGAGCGTACCGACCAGCTGGTCGCCCAGTTCGACGGCTACGAGTCGGTGCCGGGCGTGTTCGTGAAGGGCAAGCTGACCCTGGGCGAGAACATCGGCGACCTGGGCGGCCTGACCGTGGCCTATGACGCGCTGCAGATGGCGCTGAAGGAAGACCCGAAGGCGAACGTCGAGGTTGACGGCCACGGCCAGGACCAGCGCTTCTTCATGAACTGGGCCACCGTGTGGCGTCGCAACTTCACCGATGGCGAGCTGCGCGTGCGCCTGAACACCGATCCGCACGCGCCGGCCAATTTCCGTGCCAACGGTGCGCCGTCGAACATGCCCTCGTTCGCTGCTGCATTCCAGTGCAAGGCGGGTGATGCGATGGTGCGCGCCGACGACAAGCGCGTGGTGATCTGGTAATCGATCACCCGTGATGCGTGGAGCGAAAGGCCCGGCGAACGCCGGGCCTTTTGTCTTCCAGGCCGGCAGCGCAGCGCCGGCTGGTAGAGTCGACTGTTAGTCGACTATCGCGCGCAGCGCGGGATTTTCGCGATCTGGACGAAGAGCAGTCGACTAACAGTCGACTCTACCGGCGGGTCGTTTCACCGTCGGGAAGATCTCAGGCCAGCGCCGGTTCCCGCTCCAGCATGCGATGGAAGCGTTGCAGCACGTACGGATCCACCAGCCCGCCGGCCTGCTCGTCGATGATCCGCAATGCGGCCTCATGCTCCATCGCATTGCGATACGGGCGCACGCTGGTCATCGCATCGTAGGCATCGGCGATGGTGACGATGCGCGCACCCAGCGGGATGGATTCGCCGCGCAGCCCATCGGGGTAGCCGCTGCCATCGAAGGCCTCGTGATGGGCGCGGATCAGCCGCGCCACCGGCAAGGCGTCGCTGCGGCCGGTGGCCAGGAAGATGTGTTCGCCGCGTACCGGATGCTCGCGCATGATCGCGCGCTCCTTATCGGTATGCCGGCGGGGTGCCAGCAGCACATCATCGGGTATGCCGATCTTGCCGATGTCATGGAAGCGCGCGGCCAGGCCGATCTGCGCACGGGCCTCGTCATCAAGATCGCAGTGCGTGGCCAGACACTGCGCGAGCAGGCCAACGCGGTCGCAGTGGTGGCGGGTGTAGGCGTCGCGCATCTGCAGCGACATCGCGAGGGCATCGATCAGGCAGGCCTGCGCGTGCAGCAGGTCGGGGGCGGGTACGGCGTCAGGGAACATGGTCATCCGCCCGCACCGGGTGGGGGCCGGTGCGGGGTGTTCGGGGGGTGATCAACCCGGGGCGAGGGTGGTCAGAAGGGCGCGGGCCGCGTTGAAGCGGTCTTCCGGCAACGGCAGCGGGTGCTTGATGCGCAGCTTGTCGGGCCCTTCCATGGCATAGAGGTTCGGTTGTTTCTGGATCAGCTGGATCACCGCCATCGGATCGATGTTCGGCTTGGACTCGAACACGATGCGGCCGCCGTTCTCGCCCAGGTCGAGCTTGCGGATGCCCAGCGTATTGGCTTTCAGCTTCAGCTCGGCGATGGCGAACAGGTGCTTGGCTGCATCCGGCAGCAGGCCGAAGCGGTCGATCATCTCCACCTGCAGCTCGCGCAGCGCATCGCTGTCGCGCGCGCTGGAAATACGCTTGTACAGGGTGAGGCGGGTGTGCACGTCCGGCAGGTAGTCTTCCGGGATCAGCGCCGGCACATGCAGCTCGACCTCGGCGCCGCGCACTTCCTCACCGGCATCCAGGTCGGGCAGCTTGCCCTGCTTGATGCTGCGTACCGCGCGTTCCAGCAGCTCGGTATACAGGCTGAAGCCGACCTCGGCCATCTGCCCGCTCTGGTCCTCGCCAAGCAGTTCACCGGCGCCGCGGATTTCCAGATCGTGGGTGGCCAGGGTGAAGCCGGCGCCCAGCTCGTCCATCGAGGCGATCGCTTCCAGGCGCTTCTCGGCGTCGGGGGTGATCGCGCGACGGTCGGGGGTGATCAGGTAGGCGTAGGCACGGTGGTGCGAACGGCCGACGCGGCCACGCAGCTGGTGCAGCTGGGCCAGGCCGAAACGGTCGGCACGGTTGATGATGATGGTGTTGGCGTTGGGGATGTCGATGCCCGATTCGATGATCGTGGTCGACAGCAGCACGTTGAAACGCTGCTTCTGGAAATCCAGCATCACCTTTTCCAGTTCGCGCTCGGGCATCTGCCCGTGGGCGATGCCGATGCGTGCCTCCGGCACCAGCTCGGACAGCTCGCGCTGCATGCGGCCGATGCTCTCCACATCGTTGTGCAGGAAGTACAGCTGGCCACCGCGCGCGAGCTCGCGCTGGAAGGCTTCGCGCAGCAGCGCGTTGTCCCACTGGGTGATGAAGGTCTGCACCGCCAGCCGGTTCGGCGGCGGCGTGGCGATGATCGACAGGTCGCGCAGGCCGGCCATGGCCATGTTGAGCGTGCGCGGGATCGGCGTGGCGGTCAGCGTCAGCAGGTGTACGTTGGCGCGCAGCGCCTTCAGCGCCTCCTTCTGGCGCACGCCGAATCGCTGCTCCTCGTCGACGATGACCATGCCCAGGTCCTTGAACTTCACGTCAGGCTGCAGCAGGCGATGGGTGCCGACGATGACGTCGATGGTGCCAGCGGCCACCTTCTCCAGTTCGGCCTTGATTTCCTTGCTGGTCTTGAAGCGCGACAGCACTTCGACCTTCAGCGGGTAATCGGCGAAACGGTCGCGGAAGTTGCGGTAATGCTGCTCGGCCAGCAGCGTGGTCGGCACCAGCACCGCCACCTGCTTGCCGGCACTGGCCGCAGCAAATGCAGCGCGCACCGCCACCTCGGTCTTGCCGAAGCCGACGTCGCCGCAGACCACGCGGTCCATCGGCTGGCTGCTGGCCAGGTCGCGCAGGGTGGCATCGATCGCAGCCAGCTGGTCGGGGGTTTCCTCGAACGGGAAACCGGCGGCGAACGGCTCGTACATCGCGCGGTCGACCTGCAGTGCCAGGCCGGCACGCGCCTGGCGGCGGGCCTGGATTTCCAGCAGTTCGGCGGCGACATCGCGCACCTTCTCGGCGGCCTTGCGCTTGGCCTTGCTCCACTGCTCGCCACCGAGCGAATGCAGCGGTGCGGTTTCCGCCGAAGCACCGGAGTAGCGGCTGATCAGGTGCAGCTGGGCGACCGGTACATACAGGCGGTCGCCCTTGGCATATTCGATGTCGAGGAACTCGCCGGGCATGCCGCCGACGTCCATCGCGATCAGGCCACGGTAGCGGCCGACGCCATGGTCCTCGTGCACGATCGGCGCACCCTCGGTCAGCTCGCCGAGGTCGCGGATGATCGCCTCCGGCTCGCGGCCGGCACGGCGCGTGCGGCGGGTGCTGCCGGCGCGCTCGGGGAACAGCTGGCGCTCGGTCAGCACCGCGATGCGCGGGTCGTCCAGCGCGAAGCCATCTTCCAGCGGCGCCACCGCGATCGCGAAGCGCGCATCGCTAGCGAGGAAGCTGGGCAGGTCGGCCACCACCGGCGGCTTCAGCTCGGCGGCCTGCAGCACTTCCAGCAGTGCCTCGCGGCGGCCGGGCGAATCGGCGGCGATCAGTACCCGGCCCGGATAATGGCCGAGGAAGGATTTCAGCGCATCCCCGGCGGGGGCTTCGCGTGCGGCCACCGGCAGCGGGGGCAGCGGCTGGTCGCCCAGCGCGTGCGCGTCGGCGATGCGTGCGTGGTCGGCGGCCCATACCTCGATGCGCGGGGCATCGTTCAGGCGCTCGCGCAGCAGCTCCGGCGACAGGTACAGCGCCGACGGCGGCAGCAGCGGCCGTTCCACATCGTGGCGGCGCTGCTCATAACGCTCGCCGGTCTGCGCCCAGAACGCCTCGGCGGCTTCGCCGGCACCGGCACAGACCACCGGCAGGCTGCCGCTGGGCAGGTAGTCGAACAGGGTTGCGGTGCGCTCGAAGAACAGCGGCAGGTAGTACTCGACGCCGGCCGGGGCCAGCCCGGATTTCAGGTCCTGGTACAGCGCGCTGCGCCGGGTATCGACATCGAAGCGCTCGCGCAGCGTGGACAGCACGCGGGCGATGCTGGCCTCGTCCGTGGGCACTTCGCGGCCCGGCAGCATGTGCACGGCCTCGACCTTGTCCAGCGAACGCTGGCTTTCCGGATCGAAGGCACGGATCGAATCGATGTCCTCGTCCAGCAGTTCCACCCGCAGCGGCTCGTCGGCGCCCATCGGGAACACGTCGAGCAGGCCACCGCGCACGGCGAAGTCACCCGGGTCCATCACCTGCGGCACGTTGCGGTAGCCGGCGCTTTCCAGGCGGCGCTTCTCGGCTTCCAGATCCAGGCGCTGGCCGACCTTCAGGTCGAAGCTGCCACCAATGACGTAGCTGCGCGGGGCCAGCTGCTGCAGCAGGGTCTGCACCGGCACGATCACCAGGCCACGCTTCAGCGTGGGCAGGCGGTGCAGGGCAGCCAGACGCTGCGAGATGATGTCCGGATGCGGGCTGAAGCGGTCGTAGGGCAGGGTTTCCCAGTCCGGGAAGGCGACCACCGGCAGGGCCGGGTCACCGCCGAGCAGGGTCTGAAGATCGGCTTCAAGCTGGTTTGCGCCGTGGTTGTCACGGGCGATCACCAGCAGCGGAGCGTCGTGCACGCGCGATGCCTGGGCCAGGTACCAGGCCAGTGCGGTGGGCGAGGCGGGGGCGCGCCACCAGGCGCGGAGCTGGCCGGCGCGCGGCAGCGGCGGGGCGGGGTATGAGGTACGCGACATGGACCCCGGATTTTAGCAGAAGCCCGATCCGGTCCCGGTGCATCGTGCCGGCCCGTTGCCGGCAGCCTCATCTGCCGTTGGGGCAGCGGAATGCCGGCCAGCGGCCGGCACTATCGGGAGACGTGGCCGGGCAGGGCCCGGCGCATCCGTCAGTTGTCCAGCTCCAGCACCATCCGGACCAGGCCTTCGGCTCCGGTCGGGTGCGGCACCGGCTTGAAGCCCAGCGACGCGGCCAGCTGCTTCATCGGTTCGTTCTCGGCGGCAACGTCGCCGTACAGGCGGTCCAGGTACTTGCCACGGCCCCACTTCACCAGCTTGCGCATCAGCTGCCGTCCCAGGCCTTGGCCGATCAGGAAGCGGCTGATCAGGATCGCGTACTCGGCTTCACGGGTGCCGGGGATGATCGAGGCCCGGGCGACCGCGCCGACCACCGCTTCGCCCGCGGGCAGGGACTCGGCTGCGACCAGGGTGATCTCGGTCTTGGGGTTGGGGTGGGTCAGACGCTGGGTGGTTTCCGGCGACAGCTCGGTCACCGCCTGCAGGAAACGATCACGGATTTCTTCCGGCCCGAAAAGGCTGAATGCCGCTTGCAGCGGTGCGCCATCTTCCGGGCGGATGGGGCGGATCAGCAGCTCGTGGCCGCTGGGAGCCTTGAAGATCTCATGCCAGGGCGGCATGCGGTTGCGAGTGGCCATACCGGGTGATTCCTTGGTGGTCCATCGATTGTGGCATCACCGGGGCTGCGTTCCGTGAACGAAAGGCTCACGGCGGTACAGCCTCGTGAAGGCCGTTATTCGGGGGCTTTGAGCCAGTCCAGGCGGGTGCTGGCCCCGGGTTCGCCCAGGTGCTGGCGCAGCGCCGGCAGGGCCGGACCGACCACGCGGTCGAACTGCCACGGCGGGTTGAGCAGCAGCATGCCGCTGCCGTTGAGGCGCAGCGGCGAGTCGTCCGGGCGCACGAGGAACTCGATCGTCATCGCCGATTTCACCGGCAGGGCGGTGGCCTTGCGCAGGAAGTGCAGGATGGTGCGGCGCTGCTTGATCGGGAACCAGACCGCACAGGTGGCCTGCGGCCAGCGTGCCAGGGTTTCGGCCAGGGCGGCCAGCACCGCCTGGTACTCGGCATCCTGGGCTTCGTAGGGCGGGTCGATCAGCACCAGGCCGCGGCCGATCTTGCTGCCGTTGAACTTCGGCGGCAGCAGCGAACGCAGCAGGGCATAGCCATCGCCCGCCCGAACGTCGACGCGGCTGTCATGGGCGAACAGGGCCTTCAGCGTGGCCGTTTCGGCTCCCTGCAGCTCACAGACCGCCATGCGGTCCTGGGGGCGCATGGCCTGCGCGCTCAGCAGCGGCGAGCCCGGATAATTGGTCAGTGCGCCCACCGGATTGTCGGCCTGCACCGCCTTCAGGTAGCGCTCGACTACCTCCGGCAGCCTGGGCTGGGCCATCAGCCGCATGATCCCGGATTCGGCCTCCAGGGTCTTGCGGCTCTCTTCGCTGGCCAGCAGGTAACGGCCAGCACCGCCGTGGGTGTCGAGCACGAAGAACGGGCTGTCCTTGCGCTTGAAGCTGTCGATCAGGGCCAGCTGCACGATGTGTTTGAGCACGTCGGCGTGGTTGCCGGCATGGAAGGCGTGGCGATAGTTCATGGGCCGCAGTGTACGGGGCGGCGGCCGCAGCGGCTATGCTGCGCGCCATGACAGCTCCTGTTGCCCATGTCCTGGTGGTCGAGGACGAAGCCGCCATCGCCGAAACCGTGCTCTATGCGCTGCGCAGCGAGGGCTATGCCGCCAGCCACTGCCTGCTCGGTGGCGAGGCGCTGCAACGGCTGCAGGCAGGGGATATCGACGTGGTGGTGCTGGACGTGGGCCTGCCCGACCTGGGCGGCTTCGAGGTGTGCCGCCGGCTGCGCGCGCAGCCCGGGCCGGCGGCGCAGCTGCCGGTGATCTTCCTGACCGCCCGCAACGATGAAGTGGACCGCGTGCTCGGCCTGGAACTGGGCGCCGACGATTACATGACCAAGCCGTTCTCGCCGCGTGAGCTGGTGGCGCGGGTGCGTGCGCGCCTGCGTCGCGCCGCACCGGTCGCGGCAGCCCCCGGCGCCGATACGGGCTGGCAGGAACATGGTGCCTTCGCCATCGACCGTGAAGGCCGGCGCATCCGCTTCCGCGGCCACGCGCTGGACCTGACCCGCTACGAGTACGCGTTGCTGGAAGCGTTGCTGCAGCGGCCGGGTGCCATCCTCAGTCGTGCCCAGTTGATGGATCGCGGCTGGGACAGCAGCGCCGATAGTGCCGACCGTACCGTCGACACCCATGTAAAGACGTTGCGCGCCAAGCTGCGCGCAGCCGGTGCCAGCGACGACCCGATCCGCACCCACCGTGGCCTCGGCTACGCGCTGGAGGTCTAGCCGATGCGCCTGGTCCTGAAGCTGTTCCTCGGCTTCTTCCTGATCACCGGCATCGCCGCGTTCTTCGTGATGCGCGTGTTCGTCAACGAAGTGAAGCCGGGTGTGCGCCAGGCGATGGAATCGACCCTGGTCGATGCCGCCAACGTGCTGGCCGAGATGGCGGCGGCCGATGTCAAGGACGGCACCATCCGCAGCGGCAGCTTCACCCGCAACCTCGCCAAGGCGCGGCAGCGTGACCTGAAAGCGATGGTCTGGCGCTTTCCCAAGCGCTCACTGGACTACCGGGTGACCATCACCGATGCCAAGGGCATCGTCATCTACGACTCGCTGGGCCGCGACCTGGGGCGTGACAATTCGCGCTGGAACGATGTCTACCGCACCCTGCGTGGCGAGTACGGCGCCCGCTCCAGCCCGGAAGTGCCAGGCGAAGAAGGCGATACGGTGATGCATGTGGCGGCGCCGGTATACGACCCGGCCGATGGCCGCACCCTGATCGGCGTGCTCAGCCTGGCCCAGCCCAATCGCAGCATCGATCCGTTCATTGCGGCCAGCCAGCGCGCCATCATCGAGCGCGGCGCCTGGCTGATCGGATTGTCGGCGCTGGTCGGCGTGCTGGTGACGATGTGGCTCACCACGGGCCTTGGCCAGCTCAGCCGCTATGCACGGGCGGTCAGCGCCGGCGAACCGGTGCCACCGCCGCGGCGGCGCCGCGACGAGATCGGCGACCTGGGCCAGGCACTGGAAACAATGCGCCGCAAGCTGGAGGGCAAGGCCTACGTCGAGCAGTACGTGCAGTCGCTGACGCATGAAATGAAAAGCCCGTTGGCGGCGATCCGCGGTGCCGCCGAGCTGCTGCAGGAGCCGCTGCCGGAGGCCGACCGCGTGCATTTCGCACGCAGCATCGTCGATCAGCAGGAGCGGCTGACCGAGACGATCGACAAGCTGCTGGCGCTGGCCGAAGTGGAACAGCACGGCTGGCTGCAGACCCGCGATCCGATCGCGCTGCCAACCTTGCTGGCCGATGCGGCGGCGGCGGCGCAGGTGCGTGCGCAGGCGGCCGGCGTGCAGGTTCGCATCGGCAGCGTGCCCGACATGCGCGTGCAGGGTGATGCCTATCTGCTGCGGCAGGCGTTGCACAACCTGATCGACAACGCCATTGCCTTCTCACCGCCCGGCGCGGACATCGCGCTGCAGGCCGAGGTGGACGGGCAGGGCGTGCGCCTGCAGGTGGCGGATCGCGGTGCCGGCATTCCCGACTACGCGCGCGAACGGGTGTTCGAACGCTTCTATTCGCTGGCCCGCCCCGGCAGCGGCCGGCGCAGTTCCGGCCTGGGCCTGCCGTTCGTGCAGGAAGTGGCTCGCCTGCATGACGGACGCGCCAGCCTCGACGCCCGCGATGGCGGTGGCACGGTGGCCAGCCTGTGGCTGCCGTTGGGTGCAGCGGGCCAGCGCCCGCGCCGCTGACTTCACACTCGCTTCAAATTCGCCACAAACCCCGCTCACCGCAGCGGTCCATCCTGCAGCCCTCTCCAACGAGGATGGACCATGAAATCCCTGAAGATGCTGCTGCGGTTCGCCATTGTCGGCGGGCTGATCCTGTTGTTGCTGGTGCCGCTGATGATGATCCGCGGGGTGATCATCGAACGCAGCCAGTACCGCGACGAGGCCTTTGCGCGGGTGGCCGACAGCCGTGCCGGCACGCAGCAGCTGGTGGGCCCGGTGCGGGTGGTGCCGTGGGTGGAACGCAAGCAGGTTGAACTGGTTGACCCGCTGGGCGTCAAGAAGACCGAGGTGCAGGTCACCGAGGGACACTGGCTGCAGATGCCGGCGTCGCTGGAGGTGGGCGGTGAGATGCTGCCGAGCCAGCGCGAAGTCGGCCTGTTCAAGGTGCCGGTGTACAGCTGGAACGGCCAGATGAAGGCGAGCTTCGCCGCTGACGACTATCCCGTGAAGGCGGGGCGCACGTATGGCCAGCCGTATGTGGCGGTGGGCGTTTCCGATGTGCGCGGCCTGGTCGGTACACCGAACCTGCGCGTGGATGGCAAGCAGCTGCGCCTGCTGCCGGGCGTCGGCGTGGCCAGCGAAGTCGGCCGTGGCCTGCATGCGCCGGTGGCCGGTTTCGCTACGGATCAGGGCGGCACGCTGGCGGCCAGCACCGTTGAACTGGAGCTGCGCCTGGATGGAAGCCGCATGCTGTCGGTGGTGCCGGTGGGCGATGACACCCACATCGCGCTGCGTTCGAGCTGGCCGCATCCGTCGTTCAGCGGTGCGTTCCTGCCCAACGAGCGGCGCGTTGATGCACAGGGATTCGACGCGCGCTGGGCGGTGTCCTCGCTGGCCTCCGACGCACAGCGGCAGCTGCGCAATGAAGGTTCGGTCGACTCGCAGGCGGTGACGGTGTCGCTGGTCGATCCGGTCGATACCTACACCCAGGCCGACCGTGCGTCCAAGTACGGGGTGCTGTTCGTGCTGCTGACCTTCGTCGGCTTCATCCTGTTCGAGCTGATCAAGTCGCTGCGCATCCACCCGCTGCAGTACCTCATGGTCGGCCTGGCGCTGGCGATCTTCTTCCTGCTGCTGATCAGCCTGTCCGAGCACATCGCGTTCTGGAAGGCCTACCTGGTTTCGGCGGTGGCCTGTATCGGCCTGCAGGCGGTGTATCTGGCCAACGTGCTGGGCCATTGGAGGCGCGGCCTCGGCTTCGCGGCCCTGCTGACCGTGCTGTACGGCGCGCTGTATGGCCTGCTGGTGTCGGAGAACAACGCACTGCTGATGGGGTCGCTGCTGCTGTTCGTGATCCTGGCGCTGGCGATGTGGGTGACCCGCCGGGTCGACTGGTACGCGCTCGGCGCGGACCTGAAGTAAGGAGCATGCCATGGGCTGGCGCCAGGGATTGCGGCAACGGGCACGGCAGGGCATTCCGGCCCTGCTGGAAGTGGATGCGCTGCTGCAGGCACATGGCGTGCTGGCGGCCCTGCCGGGGGCGCGGATCGCCCCCGGTCTGGTCCGCTTCCAGCTGGCGGCGGTGACCTGCGAAGGATTGCAGGGGCAGGGATTGCGTTGGCTGCAGGGTGCGCGGCAGGGACGCGGCGCGGTGGCCGGGCGGGTGCCGCGCTATCGGCCATGGAAGGCCGGCGCGGAGGCATTGGCCGAGATCGGCATCGGCGGCCTTCCGGATGACTGGCCGGCACACGCGGCGGTGTACGGCTGCAGCAGCGTCGACCGGCGGCACTGGTTGCTGTTGCTGCCGGAGCGGGCGCAGTTGTGGTTGGGATGGAGCGGGTGATTCGGCTGTTCATCCACGCATGGCGTGGATCTACTGGCGAGAACCCAACACCTTGGTGGGTGCGAACCTCGGTTCGCACGCTTCCGCGCCGCCCATGACCGATGGGACGGTATCGCCGCGCCCCGGCTGGCTAGACTCGATGGGTTGATGATCGAGCCGAAGGGCAGGGGTGCGATGTGTTGAAGTGGGGCGTGCTGGCCGTAGCGCTGGCGATGAGTGGCAATGCAGCGGCGCAGCAGCGCGAAACGGTGGACCTGGACATGGTCAGCCGCATCCGCCAGGAGGCGTTCCACCGTTCGCAGGTGATGGACACCTTCAGCTATCTCACCGAGCGCATCGGCCCGCGCCTGAGCAATTCGCCGGCGATGGGCCGCGCCAATGCGTGGACCCGCGGCAAGTTCAACGAATGGAAGCTGGACAACGTCCACGACGAAGCCTTCGATGACTTCGGCCGCGGCTGGGAATTCACCTCGGCGAGCGTGGAAATGCTGGGTGACCGCGTGCAGCCGCTGCATGCGCTGCCCAAAGCCTGGACCCCCGGTACGAAGGGCCCGGTCGAAGGCGAGCTGGTGCAGGTCGACATCAAGAAGCCCGAAGACATCGAGAAGTACCGCGGCAAGCTGCGCGGCAAGATCCTCCTGCTGGGCGAGGCACGCGAATACAAGCGGGGCACCGAGCCCGATTCGCACCGCCACGACGCGACCTCGCTCGAGGGCCTGCAGGAGTTCACCCTGCCCAAGGACAAGGACGCTACCGCCGAGCGCGCCAAGCGGGTCAAGGAGTACCAGGAACGCCAGCAGCTGGCGGCCAAGGTCAATGCGTTTTTCGTCGAAGAGGGCGCGCTGGCCTCGATCAGCATCAGCAGCTGGGACAACGGCATCATCCGCGTTGCCGGCGGCGGTTCGCGCAAGGCCGGTGAGCCGGTGGGCATCCCGGAACTGGCGATGATCAGCGAACACTTCAATCCGCTGGTGCGCGCGCTTCAGGCCAAGCAGACGGTGCGCCTGCGCGTGGATGTAGCGGCGCGCTTCACCGACGAGGCCGACCAGCCCGGCTACAACACGCTGGCCGAGATCCGCGGCAGCAGCAAGCCCGATGAAGTGGTGATGATCGGTGCGCACCTGGATTCGTGGCACAGCGGCACCGGTGCGGCCGACAACGC
Organism: Stenotrophomonas sp. HMSC10F07; assembly: GCF_001807895.1. Lineage (NCBI taxonomy): Bacteria > Pseudomonadati > Pseudomonadota > Gammaproteobacteria > Lysobacterales > Lysobacteraceae > Stenotrophomonas > Stenotrophomonas sp. HMSC10F07. The sequence goes on along the minus strand of NZ_KV791344.1, from coordinate 11,634 downwards.
GGCCGGCGTGGCGGTGATGATGGAGGCGATGCGCATCCTCAAGGCCACCGGCGCCAAGCCCAAGCGCACCATCCGCGTGGCGCTGTGGAGCGGCGAGGAGCAGGGCCTGATCGGCTCGCAGGCTTACGTCGCCAAGCATTTCGGTCGCTTCCCCGAACCCACTGACGCGGCGCAGAAGGCGCTGCCGGCGTCGCTGCGCGAGCCGACCGGTGCACTGCAGAAGACCCGCGATTACAGCAAGTTCCAGGTTTACTTCAACATGGACAACGGCTCGGGCCGCTTCCGTGGCATCTACGCGCAGGAAAACCTGGCGGCGATGCCGATCTTCGAAGCCTGGCTGGCGCCGTTCCATGACGTGGGCGCCACCACCGTGGCCACCCGCAACACCGGCAGTACCGACCACATCAGCTTCGATCGCATCGGCCTGCCGGGCTTCCAGTTCATCCAGGACCGGCTGGACTACTTCACCAACGTCCACCACAGCCACCTGGACACCTGGGATCACGCCGAACCGGAAGACCTGAAGCAGGCCGCGGCCATCGTCGCTTCGTTCGCCTACAACGCCGCAATGCGCGAGCCGTCCTTCCCGCGAAAGGCAGAACCGTAAAAGGGGACGGAGGGAATTAAGTCGTATCTCCCCTCCGCTTCCCGGTTGCAGCACCCCAGGGCTGGGCGATCGCGACTTAATCCCCTCCGTCCCCTTTTTCCGTCGGGGGCGGTGGGCTGGTAAAATCGGGGGATTCCCGTTCCTCGAGCCGTCCATGACCTGCCGCACCCGCTTCGCCCCCAGTCCCACTGGCTACCTGCACATCGGTGGTGCCCGCACCGCGCTGTACTGCTGGCTGGAGGCCCGTCACCGCGGCGGTGAGTTCGTGCTGCGCATCGAGGACACCGACCGCGAACGCAGCACCCAGGGCGCAATCGACGCCATCCTGGAGGCGATGGAGTGGCTGGGCCTGGACTACGACGAAGGCCCGATCTACCAGACCGACCGCGTCGCCCGTTACCAGGAAGTGGCCGAGCAGCTGATCGCCGAGGGCAAGGCGTACTACGCCTACGAGACCCGCGAGGAGCTGGATGCCATGCGCGAGGCCGCCATGGCCAGGCAGGAAAAGCCGCGCTACAACGGCGCTGCGCGCGATCTGGGCCTGCCCTACCGGGACGACCCGAACCGCGTCATCCGCTTCAAGAACCCGCTGGAAGGCACGGTGGTGTTCGATGACCTGATCAAGGGCCGCATCGAGATCGCCAACAGCGAGCTGGATGACATGGTCATCTTCCGCCCGGACGGCTACCCCACCTACAACTTCGCGGTGGTGGTGGACGACTGGGACATGGGCATCACCGAGGTCATCCGCGGCGACGACCACATCAACAACACCCCGCGCCAGATCAACCTGTATGAAGGCATCGGCGCGCCGGTGCCCAGGTTCGGCCACATGCCGATGATCCTGGACGAGCAGGGCGCCAAGCTGTCCAAGCGCACCGGTGCGGCTGACGTGATGCAGTACAAGGACGCCGGCTACCTGCCCGATGCGCTGCTGAGCTACCTGGCCCGCCTGGGCTGGTCGCATGGTGACCAGGAGCTGTTCAGCCGCCAGGAACTGATCGACCTGTTCGACGTGAAGGATTGCAATTCCAAGGCCTCGCGCCTGGACATGGCCAAGCTGGGCTGGGTCAACCAGCACTTCCTGAAGACCGAGGACGTGGCCGCGATCGTGCCGCACCTGGTCTACCAGCTGCAGAAGCTGGGGCTGGACGTGGCCGCCGGCCCGGCTCCGGAGGATGTGGTGATCGCCCTGCGTGAACGCGTGCAGACCCTGAAGGAAATGGCCGAGAAGGCCGTGGTCTGGTACCAGCCGCTGACCGAGTACGATGAAGCGGCGGTGGCCAAGCACTTCAAGGCCGGTGCCGAGGTGGCGCTGGGCAAGGCCCGCGAGCTGCTGGCCGCGCTGCCGGAATGGACCGCCGAGTCGGTGGGGGTGGCCCTGCATGACGCGGCCGCAGCGCTGGAGATCGGCATGGGCAAGGTCGCCCAGCCGCTGCGCGTGGCCATCACCGGCACCCAGGTCAGCCCTGACATTTCCCATACCGTGTACCTGGCCGGTCGCGAACAGGCCTTGAAACGCATTGATGTGGCCATCACCAAGGTAGCAACGGCCTGAGGCATCCTTGCCAGGCCCGAACCGGAGAACACGCATGCCCGCCAAGACCGCCACTGCCTGTACCGCCCCGCACCACCACGTCCACGACGCATCGGATTTCGTGGCGGTGGTCGAGCGTGTCTCGCGCGAACGCGGGCTGCGCCTGACCCCGATCCGCGCCAACGTGCTGAAGCTGATCGCCGAGGCCGGCAAGCCGGTCAAGGCCTACGAGCTGCTGGAATGGGTGCGCAACGGCAAGGGCGTGGGCGCTGATGCCCCGCCCACCGTGTACCGCGCGCTGGACTTCCTGATGGCCAATGGCTTTGTGCACAAGCTGGAGTCGGTGAATGCCTTCGTGGCCTGCCACCATCCCAGCAGCGCCGCCCATTCGGTGCCGTTCCTGATCTGCAACAGCTGCCACAGCGCAGTGGAGCTGGAAGACCGCGAGATCGTCAGCCAGCTGGAGAAGCGGGCCAAGGAACTGGGCTTCCAGCCGCAGGCACAGACGCTGGAAGTGCACGGTCTCTGCGCGCGCTGCGCGGGCTGAGCAATGGGTCCTGGGGTCAGATCCCTTTTGCCTTGGCAAAAGGGATCTGACCCCCGTTTCATGACAAACGCTAGTCCTTCGGTTTGCCTGCGGTATCCACCCGCACGATCACCGACATGCCAGGCCGCAGCTGCGCGGCCAGCTTCTGTCCTTCATCGATCGATATCCGCACCGGCAGCCGCTGCACCACCTTGGTGAAGTTGCCGCTGGCATTGTCCGGGCGCAACACGCTGAACTCCGATCCGGTGGCGGGCGCGATCTCCTGCACGCGGCCGCGCAGCACCTGGCCCTGGAACGCGTCCACCGAGAACGTGGCCGGCTGGCCGATCGCCATTCCCCAGGTCTGGCCTTCCTTGTAGTTGGCCACCACCCACAGCGTGTCAGGTACCAGGAACAGCAGCTGCGAACCGGCGGCGACATACTGGCCCACGCGCACGCTGGCTTCACTGATCTGGCCGTCGCGCGGTGCGTGGATCACCGTATTGGCCAGGTCGATGCGGGCCAGTTCCAGCTGCGCCTGTGCGCTTTCCACCTGGGCCTCCAGGCTCTTGCGCGCGACCTGGGTCGACACCAGTGTTTCCTCGGCGATTCGGATCTGCGCCTGCGACTGCTGCACGCTGGCCTGCGCCGAGGCTTGGCTGGTGCGGAACTTGTCGCGGTCATTGATCGACACCAACTGCTGCGCGGCCAGTTCCTCGTAGCGCTTCAGCTCGTTGCGCGCGCGCTGCAGTTCGGCCTGGCCAGCCGAGAGCGTGGCGCGCGCCGAGGCGATCTGCGCACGGTTCTGCGCCTGCGACTGGTCGGAGTTGGCCAGCGCCGCGCGCGCACTGTCCAGCGTCGCTTGCGCCTGGGCGACGCGTTGGGCATAGATGCGGTCATCGATGTGCAGCAGCGGCTCGCCCTGCCTTACGTGCTGGAAATCCTTCACCAGCACTTCAGTCACATAGCCGTTGACCTGTGGCGCCATCACGGTGATCTGGCCGCGCACATAGGCGTTGTCGGTCACCATCACGCTACTGGTGAACGGCCACAGGTGCCAGGCGCGCAGGATCAGTGCAATGCCCAGCAGGGCCACCACCACCATCACCACCACGCTGCGCGCGCTGGGCTTGAGATACTTCGGCGCGACTGCCGGTTCAACGGGCGTGGGCGCAGGTGCCGCGTCGGTCGGCGGTGGTGGGGTCACGTTGTCGGCGTCGTCGGATCGGGGCGGGACGGGGGGCATGGTCGAGAACTCAGCGGGGCGCGGCTGGCGTGGCCGCGGTGGAAAGGGCGGGGTGGCGCTTGCGCCATTGCTTGAGCACGGCGGTGCGCAGCGACAGCAGCAGCAACCAGCACAGGAAGCCGATCGCCAGCCAACCGCTCAGGGTGAACACATCATTGAAGCCTCGCACATTGGCTTCGCGGCGCGTGGTCTGCGCCAGCTGCGCGCTGCCCTGCGCGCTGCGCAGCACCGGGTCGGTGATCTGTGCGCTGTACAGCTGCTGCTGGAGGCGCAGGCGTTGCGCCACCACAGGATCGGCTGGATCGAGCTGGCTGGTCAGCGCGCTGGAGTACAGTTGCTCGCGATGCAGCTGGAAGGTCCCCAGCACCGCCGAACCTGCCAGGCCGCCCAGCGTCTGCGTGATCGACAGCGTCACCAGGAAGGTGATCATGTGGTCCACACCCTGTTTCAACGCAGCGGAAATGCCGAGCATGATCAGCGGGCCCATGAACATGCCGGCGCCGACCGAGGCCAGGAACTGGCTGGCGTAGAAATCGTGCGGCCGATCCATGCTGGTGCGGTGCTGGTCGAAGAAGGCGGCAGCGCCCAGCAGCAGGATCGCCATCAGCAGCTGCGGGATCAGCCGTTTGGGCCCGAAAGTCAGTGCAGTGCCGGCGATACCGGTGATCACGCCGGCAAGAATCACCACGAACAGCGGCCGCAACTGATCAGGGCCCATGCCGAGCGTGCGCATCAGGTTGACCACGCCGTAGGACTGCTCGGTGGTCAGGAAGCGGATCAGGAACGCGCCGACGATGAAATGCAGTACGGGCAGGCTGGCCAGCCAGCGTGTCTGCAGCAGCGGATTGCGCCGGTAGTGTTCGATGATGAAGGCGGTGGTGGACAGCACGATCGAGGCGATCAGCGCCCAGCCCAGCCACGGCGTGTTGAGCCACCAACGGGTGTAGCCCTGCGCCAGTACGATCACCAGCAGCGCAACCGCCGGCGCCAGCAACGCGAAGGTAAGGAAATCCAGCGGCTCGAAGGCCTTCACCTGGATGCCGGGCGGCAGCTTCAACACCACCACGGCGGCGAATGCGCACAACGCAAGGCCGGCCTCGAACGAATACAGCTGGTGCCACTGGCCGGTATCCACCAAGCCTGGTGAAACGATCCAGGCGATCGGCACCGCCAGCTGCGAAAGGCCGACGCCGACCACCAGCAGGTTGCCGGTAAAGCGGCGGGGCAGGGCCTGCAGCATGTACAGCGTGCCCAAGGTCGAACAGGCCGCGCCGGCGAAGCCGCTGGCGGCACGGGTCAGCATCGTGGTCTCGAAGCTGCCGACGAACAGGTGCAGCACCGCCAGCGCCGCGTACAGGCCCAGCCCGATTTCGGCGAACAGGCGGATGCCGTACTGCTGGCGGAATTTGAAGGCCAGCAGGTTGGCGGTGACATTGACCATTGCATAGGCCGCCACCAGCCAGCTGCCCTGGGTCGGGGTCAGCGCCAGCTGGCCCTGCAGGAACGGCAGGTTGGCAGTGACCAGCGCATTGCCCAGCCCGCCGGTGATCGCCACCAGCAGCGATACCAGCGCATAAGCCACACGCCGGTACGGTGGGTGCCAGGGCATTGACGCCGAGCCGGGCATGGTCGGCTTCTCGTGCTCCTCCCAATCCGGAACCGGCTTCAGATACGGCTGGACCATCAGCGGGCCTCGCTGGTTGCTCCCTGCAGACCCCCGCGCAGCAGTTGCAGGGCGCGCCCGGCGAGGTGGGCGCGCTCGTCGCGGGTCTTGCCGCGCAGGGCTGCGCCCAGCATGCCCGAGATCAGTGAAATATCCGTCTTCTCCAGATCGGCACGGCACAGCCCGGCGGCCTTGGCGCGGGCGATCGGCTCCTCCAGCAGGTCGCGCACGGTCTCGCGCGCCGCGCGCATGGCCGGCACGTCCGAATCGACCGCGCGCCAGTAATCGGCCAGCGCCGGCGAATCGATGATGCGCTGGGCCATGCCCTCGAACACCTCGAACAGGGCGTCGTCGCGGTCGCCGAGCTGTTCGACCTGGCGCCGGATGCGGTCGACCGTACGCTGCAGCAGCGCCTGGATCAGCGCAGTGCGGTCGGGGAAGTTGCGGTACAGGGTGGCGCGGCCCACCTGGGCGCGTTCGACCACCAGGTCCAGTGGGGCAGTGACACCGTGTTGGCCGAACACATGATCGGCGGCGTCGAGGATGAGGGCACGGCGGGCGGCAGCATCGGCACGTTGGGCAGTCATGGAATTATTTTCGGACAAAAGTGTCCGATTGGCGAGACATTGGGTGACGGGATTGTCCGCTTGTTGTGGTACGCACATCTTTGTGACGGGTGTGTGAGCGAGGACGCTGCGACCTCGCTCACACACAAAGGAACGGGGAGCCAGACGGCCCCCGGAACAGTAGATCCACGCCATGCGTGGATGAATAAGCCTGGAGCCGGAAGGGATGCGGTTAACCGCGGGCTGATCCGCTCATCCAGCCTTCTTCCTGCTCTTGATGAAATCAATGAACCCCTTCTTATGGCCCTCAAAGGCACGTCTGCCGTACTTACGGTGCTGCGGTTCGAACAGCGCGTAGGCTGCATCAAGGTTTCCCGATTCGAACTCAATCGTTGCGAGGAGCTCGTCCATGTACTCGCTTGAGGCTTCTCCTTGTCCATAAATGTCTCTGGCGACCATCGCCCACGCTCTGGCCTTCTCAAACTGGGCGGTATCGCGAAAGAAAACTGCTATTCCATACGATGAACTCTGGGCGTGGTCATAGGATGACTTGGGCTCCGGAATCATGTCCCAGCTTTCAAGGAAGCGATGCTCCGCCTCCGCGATGTCACCGGCCAGCCAAGCGGTTCTCCCGCATTTGGCGATTGCAAGGAGGCGTTCTTCCAGTTCGGCATCGAGACTCAGGGCCATGCAAGTGTTCCCGCTCAGTTTTTCTATTGGATTGGCACCGGGCTGAGTCTAGCCGCGTAGCAGATGGTGACGCGTCGGGAGTGCGCCGCTTTCACCAGTTCATGCCATATACGAAAAAAAAGGGGGCCTTTCGGCCCCCTCAGGTAATGTTCCGACGGCGTAGGCCGATCAGAAGAACGCGCGGATGCCGAATGCGACGCCACGGCCCGGCAGCGGCGAGTAGTCGCGCAGCAGAGAGGTATGCGGGCGCACTTCGCGGTTGGTCAGGTTGCTGCCATCCAGGAACACCTCGTAGCTGTTGCTGGCGTTGCGGTCCCAACGATAGGCCAGGTGCGCATCGACCAGGGTGTAGCCATCGCTCGGCTCCTCGTTCTGCGCCACGTCCTTCTGGCGGCTGTAACGCACCGCACCGACCGAGGCGCGCCAGCCGTCCTTCGACCAGCGCAGGTCGGCACCGACGCGGGCCGGGGCGATGCGCGGCAGGTAGCCGGTGTTGGCCAGCTCCACCGTGTAGTTGTGGTTGTGGTCGCCATGCGGAACGGCAATGTCGAGGTTGCGGCTGCCGCTGCCATCCAGCTTGGCCTTCACGTAGTCACCGAACAGGCGCAGGTCCCAGTCACCGGCGCCGCCCTCGAACAGGTGCACCAGGGCCTCGGCCTCGGCACCGCGGAATACCGCGTCCTGCTGGGTCCACGCACGAACCGGCAGGCCCTCGGTAACGCCGGTGTCGGCCAGGTAGATGAAGTCCTTGAACTTGGTCTGGTAGACCGAGGCGGAGAAGTCCAGGCGCTCGCTGTGGGTGTGGATGCCCAGCTCCACGCGCTGGCCGCGCTCGGTCTTCAGGTTGCCGTCGCCGATCTCCAGCGAACGGGTAGCAATGTGCGCGCCGGCGGCGTACAGCTCTTCGTTGGTCGGTGCACGCTCGGAGCTGTCCACGCCGATGCGCAGGTCGACCGCGTCGTTGAGCTTCCAGATGCCGGCAGCCGAGAGGTTGGTGGCGCCGAAGGTGCGGCGCCGGTAGTCACCGGTCGGGTCCAGCTTGACTTGGTCGTGGCGGCCGCCCAGTTCCAGCTTGAACGGGCCGAACTGCTTTTCCTGCAGTACAAACAGGCCGATGTTCTTCGTACCGGTATCCGGTACGAACGCTTCTTCACCCTTGGCGCCGAAATCACTGTTGCCGAACTGCAGGCCGAAGGCGCCGTCCCAGCCACCGATCTGCTGCTGCACCGCTTCCAGGCGCGCTTCGATGCCACGGTTGGTGAAGCGGGTGGAGGGCGTGCCAGCCTCCAGCTCCACGTGCTCGTAGTCGGTGTAGGCCACGCGTGCGTTGATGTTCTTCAGGAACGAGACCGGGTTGTAGATGCCGGCCTTGGTCTCGAAGCGGTTCTGCACCATGTCGATGCGCACGTCATGCTCGTCGCCGCCTTCCTCTTCATCGCCGTGGTCGTGGCCGTGGTCATGGCCGTGATCGTCGCCGTCGGCGTGCACGTGTGCGCCGTTGGGAATGCCGTAGTTGGTGCGGTAGGTGCTGGCCGACACGCCGAAGTAGCCGCCTTCGCCCAGCCAGGTGGCGCCGACGCCGCCGGCGCGGGTGCGGATGGAGCTGTTGTCGAGGCGGCCGCGACGCGGCTCTTCGCCTTCCTCGCCCGCGTGGTCGTGGTCGTGGTCGTCGTGGTGGTCTTCCAGGCTGTCGATCACCGCATAGCCGGGAATGCGGTAGTCGTCGCCATTGCGCACCAGGCCGTCCACATGAAGCACGACATTGCCGCTGACGCCATCGAGGCGGAACATGCCGCTGCGCTCGTTGTTCACCGAATTGCCACGCAGCTCGGCGCGGCCGCTGAGCGGGCGCTCGGGCAGCTCGCGCGCGATGCGGCCGTCGACCACATTGACCGCACCACCGATGGCACCGCTGCCGAACAGCAGCGTGGCCGGCCCCTTCAGCACTTCGATCTGGTCAGCCAGGAACGGCTCGATGCTGGTGGCATGGTCCGCACTGACGGTGGATGCATCCATGTTGCCCATGCCGTTGGACAGCACCGCAACGCGTGGGCCTTCCTGGCCGCGGATGATCGGGCGCCCGACGCCGGGCCCGAAGAAGGTGCTCTGCACGCCGGGCAGCTTGGCCACGGTATCGCCGAGGGTGCCGGCCTTCTGTTCGTCCAGGCGCTCACCGGCCAGCACCTCCACCGGGCGCGCAAGGGATTCGGCATCGCCCTGCAGCGGCGACGCGGTGACTTGCACCGAGGACAGCTCGGTCAGGTGGCGGTCACGATGGGCGGTGTCCTGACCGGCTGCAAAGGCGACGGACGGCAGCAGGGCGGCGAGGGCCAGGGCCAGGGAATGCGGCTTGAGCCGTGCGGTGTGGGCGGGCATGGATGGGTCCTTTGTTACACTGTATCAATCGCGGGGCGCACGAATCCCGTCGATGGGACAGGGGGAGGGAAAGCGTGCGGGTCGGGAAGGGATGTTATATTATTCCATAACGATTCGCCGACCCTGCTGGAAGTCATGTCCTTGTCCTCACGCCTGCGCCACCTGCTCGATCGTTTCGGTGCCACCGGTTCGATGCTGTGCGCGGTGCATTGCGCAGTCATCCCGGTGCTGCTGGCGGCAGCGCCCTCGCTGGGCCTGTCGTTCTGGCTGAGCGACGGCGTTGAACAGGCGCTGGTGCTGTTCGTGACCCTGCTTGGGCTGTTCAGCCTGGTCTGGGGTTACCGCCGCCATGGCGCGCTGCGTGCGCTGGGCTTCCTGATCCCCGGCCTGGTCGCGCTGTGGGCCGGCGTGCTGTACGAGCCGCTGCATCACAACGCCGTGCCGCATGCGGTGGTGATGACCATCGGTGGCCTGCTGGTGGGCGTTGCCCATCTGGTCAACCTGCGCCTGAACCACGGCCACGTACACGACGCCAGCTGCGCGCACTAGGCGCTCCATGATAGGATTTTCGATCGTGCGCGGGGGCGCCCAGCAAGGCGGCCCCGCCGAACCCGTGTCAGTACGGGGTAACCAGATTTCACACTTGAGGAGTTGAAGACATGGGTAAGGGTGACCGCAAGACCGCCAAGGGCAAGCGCTACAACGCCAGCTACGGCAACGCCCGTTCGCATACCGCGAGCAAGGTCGCCGTAGGCGCCGCCGCCCCGGTTGCCAAGAAGACCGTGGCCAAGGCTCCGGCGAAGAAGGCCGTGGCGAAGAAGGCCGTCGCCAAGGCCTGATCCGGCCGCGCGACTGGTCCAAGGAAGAACGCGGCGCCTGGCGCCGCGTTTTTTTATGCATGATTTTGCAGAGCCGAGCCCATGCCCGGCTGGCGCAATGCAGCCGGGCGTGGGCCCGGCTCTACAACCGGATCAGCGCAGGGTCTTCTTCAGCGTTTCCGGGTTGCCGTCGTTCGGCGCGGCTGGTACCTGCAGAAGGTGTGCCAGCAGTGGATAGACATCGACATTGTCGAAGCCATCGATCACCAGGCCCTGGCGGAACGACGGGCCACTGGCCACGAACACCGCGCGCATGGACGGCAGCGCGTTGTCGTAGCCGTGCGAGCCGCGGTCCTGCTGTTCGCGCTTGGCGATCTTTTCCTGATGCAGGGCATCCCAGCCTTCATCCATCATGCAGACAATGGCGGGAATGCGCGGATGGGTGCCGTAGTGCAGGCGCGCCGGCAGTTTTTCTTTCTTCCAGCATTCGTAGTGCGCGTGGCGGCCGAGCAGAGCGCGTTCGGCGGCGGCTTCATGGCCGACCACCGGTGCGAAGCCGACCGACTGGCCCTGGCTGACATTGCGCGCAATCGCCGGGTCGACCATCGATTCGGTGGCGATCACCTGGCCAGCGGGGACACTGGCCATGCCATGGTCGGAGACCACGATCACATTGGTGGTTGCGGCCAGCCCACGTTGCTGGAGTCCGTCGAGCACCTGGCCGACGATCTGGTCGGCGCGCACGATGGCGTCGGCGTACTGCTTCGACTCGGGGCCGTAGCTGTGACCTGCCTTGTCCACGTGTTCCATGTACAGCGTGGTCAGGCGGGGGGCATCGGCGTCGGTCTGTGACAGCCAATCGAGCACGATGCCGGCGCGCTGTTCCAGCGGCTCCTTGCCGTCGTAGATGCGCCACTGGCTGGGGCGTACGCCACGGATCTCCGATTCACTGCCTGGCCATGACGTGGTGGCCGAACGCACGCCAGCATTCTCGGCGCCGACCCAGATCGGTTCGCCGCCCCACCAGCCACTGGTGGTAACCGCTTCGCGATTGCTCAGCTCGAACCGGCCCAGTGCTTCATCGTCCATGCTGTTGTTGACGATGCCGTGGTGGTCCGGGCGCAGGCCGGTAACGAGGGTGTAGTGATTCGGGAAGGTCAGCGACGGATAGGACGGGGTCATCCAGCGTGCGCGCACGCCGCCATCGATCAGGCGTTGCAGGTTCGGGGTCAGGCTGCGGTCCAGCGCATCGGCGCGCAGGCCGTCGATGGAGATCAGCAGCAGCTTCGGCGGTGCCGCCGCAGCGATGGAAGTGGGAACGGAGGCGGAGGGGGGGGGCGCGGTAGTGCAGGCAGCCAGGGGCAGCAGCAGCGCCAGCGCACAGGTCAGGCGTACGGAAGTCATCCGCGCATGATAAGCCGGCGCAATGACGCGCCCAAGACACGGCGCGCGCCCTTCAACAAGAAGGGGGCTTTTCTCCAGACAGATTCCAGATGCCTGCATCCACGCATGGCGTGGATCTACCGTGTCGACCAAGGTCGACACCTACCAGCCGCCGCGGGAATCTGTCGAAGGTGGGGCGGTGTGGGTGGGCAGGACCGTTGG